>NZ_JARGEF010000209.1:0-14567 GCF_033794725.1 Streptomyces sp. ID05-39B
CCACCCGTTACGACAAGAGGGCCTACGTCTTCCACGGCACCGTCACCACCGCGGCGATCCGACTCTGGCTCCGACAGTGATCCGCCGGACAGAACCTAGCCGGACCGAGCACGGGCTGCTCAGGCCTTGCGCGGGGCCGAGGCGTGCCGTTCCAGGAACTCCGCCACGCCGGAGGCCCGGCGATGGGGGAGCAGCACCCGGGCGGTGCCCGCGAGCATCGTCTGGATCCGCGACGACTGCACCTGGTCCAGCAGATCCAGCACCCGCATCCCGGCCGTCGCCGCCTCGTCGGGCCGTCCCCCGCGCGCGAGGTCGTCCGCCAGCTCGGCGGTGTAGAGCGCGATGTTCCGCGTGAAGTGGGGGTCCTGGAGCTGCGCCGCCCGCCGTGCGTGCCGGGCCGCCCGCGGCCAGTCCCCGAGCGTGGACCAGCACTGCGCCTCCAGGCCCTCCAGCTCGGCCTCGCCGTAGAAGCTCATCCACTCGGGGTCGGTGTCCGAGGGGCCGCGCTCGTACAGGGCGTGGGCGCGCGCGAGTGCCTGCGCGCAGCCGGTGCGGTCGGCGAGTCCGGCCCAGCCGCCCGCCTCGCGCAGCGCGAGCAGCGACATCAGCCGGTCGGAGCCGAGCGGGCGGGCGACCCGCTGTGCGGCCTGGGCCGCCCGGACGGCCTCGCGCGGGCGGCCGGCGTCGCGCGCGAGGAACGCCGTGTTGCAGAAGGCATGTGCTTCCAGTGCGTGGTCGCCGGCCATCCGGGCGGTCGCCAGCGCCTCCGCGTAGTGCGATCGGGCGTCGTCGAACCGGCCCGAGTCGTGTGCCAGCCAGCCCACGGAGATGGCCAGTTCTCCCGCGCCCGAGTGCAGCCGGTCGGCGGTCGCCTGCCGTACCGCTCCGGCGTCCAGCAGCGCGTACGCGGCGCGCAGGGGTGTCGCCGCGCGCCGGTAGAGCCCGTCGGCGCCGTGCCGGTCGTCCAGCAGCCGGATCCGGCGGACCGCTTCTTCCAGGGCGCTCGCCTCGCCCGTCCCGGCGCGCCGCACGGGGGGTCCGGCCGCGGACGCGTCCAGGGCGAGCCCCAGCGGGCTCATGGAGGCGGCGGCCACGGTGGCTCCTCCGCCGGTCATGAATGCGCGACGCAGCACGTCGCTCTCCTCGTCGTTGTGGTGCGTGTCGTACGGGTCCTGCGTGTCATACGGCTCGTACGCCCCGTGTGTCTCACCGGCCTCCGGCGCGTCACTCGTGGAGCGCGCCCGGACCGTGGGGTGGGTGTCCGGCGCGTCCTCGGGTGTGCGCGCCCCCCGTCCGCGGACGGACGAGCGGGGCGCGAACCCCAGATCGGTGAGGGTGCGGCCGGGGAACATGTGCAGGAACACCCGCTCGTACGCGTAGTTGGGGCAGCGGATCTCCCCCGCCTCGACGCGGCCGACATAGCGCGCGTCGCAGCTCACCCGCTCCCCGATCTCACGCGCGGCCCGCCGCACCAGCGCGGCGAACTCGGCCGGCGAGCGCTGTCCGCGCAGCCGCCGGAAGGCGAGATTGGGCCGTGCCGGCCGGTCGGGCCGGGGTGGGGTCACCAGTGACGACGCCATGGCCGGGTCCTCTCGTGCGAACCGTCGAACCATGCCGGAGTCAGTATGAGTTGACCGATATGCGGTGTGGTCGCCCTGGTTCCGGCGGGCATGAACGTACCTTCTGTGGTTGGCCCGCCACGCGGTGTTTGGCTACAAAACCGGATATCTCATCCGCGATCTGCCATGAACTGCCATCCTTTGCGGCGGACTTCCGCGTAGCCGTTGACGTTCTGCCGCGTTGAACCCGGTGCACTTGCACAGTGACCGCGTGAGGGAGGCCGGGAGTGGAGACCAGCCGGAGCGATGATCCCCTCGTGTCGTCGGGGACGGCATGCGATCTGGTGACCGTGCCGACCCGGCAGGGGCTGGAGGCGGTCGACATCCTGCGCCGCGGAGCCGGCGAGGCCGTCGGGCCGGTACTCCACGACGACGGACACGACACCCTCGCCTTCCTTGTCCCGCCGGGCACGGCCGCCGCCTGGGACGTCCCGGGCAGCACCTGTACGGAGACCGGCGGCGGTGTCCTTCGCGAGGTCGGCCTCGCCCCCGGGTCGCCCGTCGAGGGCTCGGACTGGCTCCTCCCGCCCGGCGAGGCCGACCTCGCCACGGACCCGGCCGTGCTCCAGCGGGCGTTGGGCGAAGCGGCACGGCTCATCGAGGCGGCGGACAGCTGTCGGTAGTGGCGGCATGGTTCGTCGAGGCGGCGGACAGCTGTCGGTAGTGGCGGCACGGTTCGTCGAGGCGGCCGGCGGTCGTCGGCGTACGGTGCCGCCGACGGGCGGGGAGGCCGGTAAGCGGCACCGCTCGCCGCCTGCGAAAATGCCCTCATGGCACGGTCCAGGAACTCCCGGCGCGAACGCGACAGCGACGCGACCGTCAGCGAGGCCGTCGACGGCGGGCTCGCCCAGCTCCTCCCGGACCGCGACCGGGCACGGGCCTGGACGCTGCTCATCGACGGGGCGCCCCAGTCGCACGTGGACCTCGACGACCCCGGCCACCTCGCCTTCGAGTACCAGCGCCGGCTCGGCCATGTCATCGACCTCGCCGCCCCGGCCGGCCGGCCGCTGCACGTCCTGCACCTCGGCGGCGGCGCCTTCACCCTCGCCCGGTACGTCGCCGCCACCCGCCCCCGCTCCACCCAGCAGATCGTCGAACGCGACGCGAGCCTCGTCCGACTGGTCCGCCGCGAGCTGCCCCTGGACCCCGGCGCCCGCATCCGGGTGCGGTCCACCGACGCGCGCGAAGGGCTGGGCAAGGTGCCGGACGGATGGGCCGACCTCGTCATCGCCGATGTGTTCAGCGGGGCCCGCACCCCCGCGCACCTGACCTCCACCGAGTTCCTCGACGAGGTCCGCAGGGCCCTCAAGCCCGGCGGCCGCTACGCCGCCAACCTCGCCGACGGCCCGCCGCTCGCGCATCTGCGCGGCCAGATAGCCACCGCAGCCGCCCGCTTCCCCGAACTCGCCCTGGTCGCCGACCCCACCGTGCTGCGCGGCAAGCGGTTCGGCAACGCCGTCCTGGTCGCCTCCGACCTGCCCCTGCCGACCGCCGAACTGACCCGCAGGGCGGCCTCCGACCCGCACCCCGGCCGCGTCGAGCACGGCAAGGACCTCACCGACTTCACCGGCGGGGCCGCGGTGGTCGTCGACGCCTCGGCGGTGGCATCACCGGCCCCGCCGCCGTCGGTCTTCCGCTAGGAACTCCCACCGAGACCCTTCGCTCGGATCCGGCCGGGTCAGTAGGTGCCGACCTCCACCCGCGGCGGTCCGTCGTGCCAGGTGCAGAACACCGACACGCGGTCCGCGCCCGAGGCGAACTCCACCCGGATCCACGACTCCGTCTTCCACACCTGCATCGACCAGCCCGCGCCCGGCGTGGCCGAGACCAGAGACGCCGAGGTCTTCCCCAGGTCGAACACCACCCGCCCGCCGTCGGTGTGGTAGCTCCTGACCTGACCGGACGGGCCGCCGGCAGCCGCCGGGCTGGGGATGGTGCGGGATGCGGAGGGCGAGGAGGACTGCGGGGACGGCGTCGGCGCCGGCGTCCGTGTCGGCGCCGGGCGGCTGGTGGCCGAGGCC
This sequence comes from Streptomyces sp. ID05-39B, assembly GCF_033794725.1. Taxonomy (NCBI): domain Bacteria; kingdom Bacillati; phylum Actinomycetota; class Actinomycetes; order Kitasatosporales; family Streptomycetaceae; genus Streptomyces; species Streptomyces sp. ID05-39B. The sequence continues at coordinate 3,641 of NZ_JARGEF010000209.1, forward strand.
GTCGGTGGCTCCGACCGCTGCGCCTTGGCGTCGCCCGCCGTCAGCGGCAGGGCACGCGGCGGGTCGTACGCCGTGCCCGCCATGACCGTGTGGACACCCCACCACGACAGCGTGACCGCCGCGCCCGTGGCGAGCGTCCAGGCCAGTACGTGTACGAGTCCTCTGCGCATCGCGGGCCATCCTGCCTCACCCGCCGCACCGGTGTCGCACGGCTGTGCCACCGATGTGCCACCGATGTGCCACCGGTTGTCCACAGACGCGGAGTTGTCCACAGGCCCGGATCGGCCTCGGCCGCATGGCGTAGGTTGCCGCGCATGGCAAGTGTTCTCGTGGTCGAGGACGACCAGTTCGTCCGCTCGGCGCTCATCCGGCACCTCACCGACGCCTCGCACACCGTGCGCAGTGTCGGTACGGCACTGGAGGCGCTGCGCGAGGTCGCCCATTTCCGCTTCGACGTGGTCGTCCTCGACCTCGGACTGCCGGACCTGGACGGCTCCGAGGCCCTGAAGATGCTCCGCGGCATCACCGACGTACCCGTCATCATCGCCACCGCCCGCGACGACGAGACGGAGATCGTCCGACTGCTCAACGCGGGCGCGGACGACTATCTGACGAAGCCGTTCTCGGTGGAGCACCTCTCCGCGCGCATGGCGGCCGTCCTGCGCCGCTCCCGCTCCGGCGCCGGTGAGGCACCGCCGTCCAGCGTGCTGCGCGTCGGCGGCCTGACCGTCGACCCGCTGCGCCGCCAGGCCGAACTGGACGGCGCCCGCCTCGACCTCACCCGCCGCGAGTTCGACCTGCTCGCCTTCCTCGCCGGCCGCCCCGGCGTCGTCGTCCCGCGCCGCGAACTGCTCGCCGAGGTCTGGCAGCAGTCCTACGGCGACGATCAGACCATCGACGTCCATCTGTCCTGGCTGCGCCGCAAACTGGGCGAGACGGCGGCCCGTCCCCGCTATCTGCACACCCTGCGCGGCGTCGGCGTGAAGCTGGAGCCGCCCGTCGCGCCGCCTGCCGGGGAGCCGCCGCGATGAGGTGGGCCCTGGTCAAGGTGTGCCTGGCGGTCACCACGATGGTCGTGGTCGCCTTCGCCGTGCCACTCGGCCTGGTCATCAAGGAGATGGCCCGCGACCGCGCCTTCTCCAACGCCGAGCGGGAGGCCGCCGTCGTGGTTCCCGCGCTGTCCATCACCACCGACCGCGACCAGCTGGAGCGGGTCGTCGCCGCCGCCGGCTCCGACGACGGCATGGCCGTGCACCTCCCGGCCAACGGCGGCCGGCCCGCCCTCGACCTCGGCAGGCAGCGCGCCACCGCCGCCGACATCGCGGCCGTCCGCGAGCTGGGCCGCGCCTCCACCGCCGAGGTCCCCGGCGGCTCCGCGCTGCTCCAGCCCGTCGCGCTCAGCCTCGGCACCGCCATCGTCGAGGTGTACGTCCCCGAATCCGAGGTCAGCAACGGGGTGGGGACGGCCTGGGCGGTGCTTGCCGCGGTCGGCGCCGCACTGGTCGTCGGCTCGGTGGCCGTCGCCGACCGGCTGGGCGTGCGCATGGTCCAGCCCGCCCGCCGGCTCGTCGAGGGAGCGCACGAACTGGGGGAGGGAAAGCTGGGCTCACGCGTACCCGAGGAAGGGCCGAGCGAACTGCGGCTGGCGGCGGTCGCCTTCAACGCGATGGCCGACCAGGTCGTCCAACTCCTGGCGAACGAACGGGAGCTGGCCGCCGACCTCTCCCACCGGCTGCGCACCCCCCTGACCGTGCTGCGGCTCAACGCGGCCTCGCTCGGGGACTCCCCGGCCGCGGAGCAGACCCGCGCCGCGGTCGCCCAGTTGGAGGGAGAGGTCGACACCATCATCCGTACCGCTCGCGAGGCCAAGCCGCAGACCGCGGCCGCCGGACCGGGCGCGGGATGCGACGCCGCCGAGGTGCTCCGGGAGCGGATGGCGTTCTGGTCGGCGCTCGCCGAGGACGAGGGCCGCAAGGTCCGGGTGGCCGGCGCCGACCGGCCCGTGCGCATACCCGTGGTCCGTGCCGACCTCGTCGCCGCCCTGGACGCCCTGCTCGGCAACGTCTTCCGGCACACCCCCGAGGGCACCGCCTTCGCGGTCGACCTGCACAACGGCGAGGACGCCGTGATCGTCCTCGTCTCGGACGCGGGCCCCGGCATACCCGACCCCCAGGCGGCGATGGCCCGCGGCAGGGGTTCAGGGAGCGCCGGGTCGACCGGGCTCGGGCTGGACATCGTGCGCCGGCTCGCGGAGTCGACGGGCGGCGACGTACGCATCGGCTCGTCCGTGCTGGGCGGCACCGAGGTACGGATCTGGATCCAGCTCGACGGGCGGGAGCCGGAGCGCAAGGGACACCGGGGCTCGGTGCGAAGACGCCGGCAGGGCAGACGAGCCGGCACCTTTAACCGGTCCCGATCCCTTCCTTAAGCGCGCCCTAAGGTCCCCAACCTCCGTCCCTATCAGGCAATTTGCCCGATTCGAGGGCGCTAGCGTGCTGCCGCACCCCACCCCCGTGAGCAGTGAAGGCAGGGCACGTGATGAGCACGCACCGGCGCACCGTCAGAACCAGGACCACGCTGATAGGGGGCGTGGTCGCCGCGGCTGCCGTGGGCGGAGGCGCCGTGTTCCTCGCCGGCACCGCGCAGGCGGCGGGGATCGGAGCCGCGTACACCAGGACCAGTGACTGGTCGACCGGGTACACGGCGCAGTACGTCGTCACGAACAACAGCGGCGGCGCGAAGACCGACTGGACGCTGGAGTTCGACCTGCCGGCCGGGTCGAAGCTCAGCTCCCTGTGGAACGCCGAGTCGAGCGTCAGCGGACAGCACATCACGGTGAGGCCGCCCGCGTGGGACAAGGACGGCCTGGCCGCCGGCGAGTCCGTCACCGTCGGCTTCGTCGTCAACGGCACGGCCAACCCGGCCGGTTGTCTCATCGACGGTGCCACCTGCTCGGCGGACGGCGGCGCGACCCCCGAACCGAGCGGCCGGCCGACCGGGACCGCGACGCCCACCCCGACCCCGACGGCCACCGCCTCTCCCTCACCGTCCGGGACCCCGGGCTCCGGCACCCCCGTCTCCGCCGCCTTCGCCCCCTACGTCGACACCTCCCTCTACCCCGCGTTCGACCTCCTCGCCGCCGCCACGGCGACCGGGGTGAAGGACTACAACCTCGCCTTCGTCACCGACGGCGGCGGCTGCACACCCAAGTGGGGCGGCGTCACCGACCTCGCGAGCGACGGCGTGGCCGCCCAGATCGGTGCCCTGCGCGCCCGGGGCGGCGACGTCCGCGTCTCCTTCGGCGGCGCGGCCGGCTCCGAACTCGGCACCACCTGCGCCTCGGCCGACGCGCTGGCCGCCGCCTACGGCAAGGTCGTGGACGCCTACCGGCTCACCAAGGTCGACTTCGACGTCGAGGGCGGCGCACTGCCGAACACGGCCGCCAACACCCGCCGCGCCCAGGCCATCGCCACGCTCCAGCGGCAGCACCCCGGCCTGGACGTCTCCTTCACCCTCCCCGTCATGCCCGAGGGCCTCACCCAGGACGGCGTGAGCCTGCTCGCCGACGCCAAGGCCAACGGCGTGCGGATCACATCCGTCAACATCATGGCGATGGACTACGGCCCCGCCTACAGCGGCGACATGGGCACCTACGCCGAGCAGGCGGCCACCGCCACGCAGGCCCAGGTCAAGAGCGTGCTGGGGCTCTCCGACAGCGCCGCCTGGAAGACCGTCTCCGTCACCCCGATGATCGGCGTGAACGACGTCGTCTCCGAGATCTTCACGGTCGAGGACGCCACCCAGCTGGCCGCCTTCGCCGAGGCCAGGGGCCTCGGCTGGCTCTCCATGTGGTCCGCGACCCGCGACAAGCAGTGCCCGTCCCCCAAGAACACCGCCGACGCGATGTGCAGCTCGGTCACCCAGGCCCCGAACGCCTTCACCAAGGCGTTCGCCGCCGGCCGCTGACCACCGGCTCCCCCCACGGGCGGGGCGCGGCACGCCCCCACGGCGTGCCGCGCCCCTTCCCCTTTTCCCCGTTCCCCCGTTCTCCCGGGATCCCCATCCCGGGGGTCTTCGGTCAGGCGGTCTCGAGCGCCGGGAGGGTTCCGGTGCGAGCCGCCTGGCTGTACCAGAGGGCGCTCGACTTCGGGGTGCGGGCCAGGGTCGCGTAGTCCACGTACACCGCGCCGAACCGCTTCTCGTAGCCGTACGCCCACTCGAAGTTGTCCATCAGCGACCACAGGTAGTAGCCGCGGACGTCCGCGCCCTCCGCGATGGCACGGCGGACGGCCCGGAGGTGACCGTGCAGGTAGGCGATCCGCTCCGGGTCGTGGACGCGGCCGTCGGAGTCGGGCTTGTCGTCGTAGGCCGCGCCGTTCTCCGTGATGTACAGCGGCAGGCCCGGGGCCTCCTTCGTGTACCGCATGATCAGGTCGTGCAGACCCGTCGGGTCGATCGTCCAGCCCATCTCGGTGCGCTCGCCCGGCGTCTGGTGGAAGGCGACGTCCTCCGCGGCCGGCCAGGGGGAGTGGGCGCTGGCGCCGTGGCCGTCCGCCCGCGGCGCGGACGGGTCGGCGTCCGCCGCCGAGACGAGCGTGGGCGTGTAGTAGTTCAGGCCCAGCGCGTCCAACGGCTGGTGGATGGCGCGCAGATCGCCGTCGAGGACGTACGACCAGTCGGTGACCTTCGAGGTGGCGGTGAGGAGCGTCTCGGGGTAGGCGCCGCGCAGGATCGGGCCGTGGAAGACGCCGTTCGCCAGGTCGTCGATCTTGCGGACCGCCGCGAGGTCTCCCGGCGTCTGCGAAAGGGGCCTGACCACGGAGGAGTTGAGGCTGATCGCCACCGAGTTGCGGGTGGGCATCACCGACCTCAGGGCCGTGGTGCCCAGGCCGTGCGCCAGGTTGAGGTGGTGCGCGGCCTTCAGCGAGGCCGCCGGGTCGGTGCGGCCGGGGGCGTGGACTCCGGAGCCGTACCCCAGGAAGGCGCTGCACCACGGCTCGTTGAGCGTGATCCACTGTTCCACACGGTCGCCCAGGGCCTCGCCGACGATCTGCGCGTACTCGGCGAACCGGTACGCGGTGTCGCGCTCGGGCCAGCCGCCCGCGTCCTCCAGCTCCTGCGGGAGGTCCCAGTGGTAGAGGGTGACGGCCGGCTTGATGCCCTTCGCGAGCAGCTCGTCGACCAGCTTGCGGTAGAAGTCCAGGCCCACCTGGACCGCCGGGCCGCGGCCGGTCGGCTGGACCCGCGACCAGGAGACGGAGAAGCGGTACGCGGTCAGGCCCAGCTCGGCCATCAGCGCGACGTCGTCGCGGTAGCGGTGGTAGTGGTCGACAGCGATGTCACCCGTCTCACCACCGGCGGTCTTGCCGGGCGTATGGCTGAAGGTGTCCCAGATGGAGGGGGTACGGCCGTCCTCCCGCACCGCCCCCTCGATCTGGTACGCGGATGTCGCCGCGCCCCAGAGGAAGGCGGGAGGAAAGGCGACCGGGTTGGCCGACTGTGCGGACTCAGGCATGGAAGCGCTCCCATGAGTGGTCGTCGAGGTCGTCGAGACCGACGAAGGATGGGGGGAAGAAGTACGGAGGGGCCGGGGCGGCGGTGACCCGGCCCCCGTCGGACGCGGCATCGGCGGAGGTGTCACCCCCGCACGGACGCTGGGGCGGACGAGGTTGTCACCCCCGCACGGACACGGGGCCGGACGGGGTTGTCAGCCCCGCACGGACACGGGGCCTGGCGGGTGGATGCCCCGCGGATCCTGGACCCGCGGATTCTCGGCCCCGCACGAAGGTTGTTCCAGGCGGGGTTGTCGGTCCCGGCGGAGGTCATGACGGGCGAGGTGCCGACCCCTGCGGCCGCGTCGGCCGACGGGGTCGCCGGTCCCACGAGGACGTCGGGCCGCCGGTACCACGGGGACGCCGGGACCGGAGGTGACCGGTCCCGCACCGACCCGCGACCGGCGGGACGAGCGGCAGGTCCTGCGACCCTCTGGGCGCCGGACCCGCGCGGGGACGGTGACCGGCGGGGTGCCGGGCCCGCGTGGACGGCGGGACGGCGGGTTGATCAGTCCCGTAAGGGTCTCCGACCGGGCGAGGGCGCCGGCCCCCGGCCGGGCGCGGGGGACCGCGCATGGCCGACGCCCCGGCCCGCCGCCTGCGCCGAGTCCTTCATCAGCCCTTCACCGCGCCCTGCATGATGCCGCCCACGATCTGCTTGCCGAAGATCGCGAAGACCAGCAGCAGCGGCAGTGTGCCCAGCAGGGCGCCCGCCATGATCAGGGACTGGTCGGGCGTGTACCCGCGGCCGAGGCCCGCGACCGCGACCTGCACAGTCGGGTTGCCGGTCTGGCTGAGCACCAGGAACGGCCACAGGAAGTCGTTCCAGGTCTGCACGAACATCAGCATGCCGAGCACCGCCATCGCGGGGCGCGCCGCGGGGAACACCACGTGCCACACCACGCGCCAGCTGCTCGCGCCGTCCACCCGGGCCGCCTCGATGATCTCGTCCGGCAGCGCCTGGATCAGGTACTGCCGCATGAAGAACACACCGAACGCGCTGACCAGCGACGGCAGGATCACTGCCTGGAGCTGGTCGGTCCACTCCAGCTTGGCGACCATCATGTAGAGCGGGATGACGCTGAGCTGCGGCGGCACCATCATCGTGCCGATCACGATCAGCATCATCGCGCCCCGGCCCCGGAACTTCAGCTTGGCGAAGGCGAACCCGGCGATCGTGGACAGGAACACGACGGTCACCGCCGAGGTGCCCGCGACGATCGTGGTGTTGAAGAAGGCCTCGCCGAGGTTGGCGTCGTTCCAGGCGATGTCCAGGTTGTCCAGAAGATTCCCGCCGAACCAGAACGGCGGTGGGGTCTGCGCCAGCCGGTTGTTGTCGCGGGAGGCGGCGATCGCCGTCCACACCAGCGGGAACAGTGAGCCGATGGTGAACAGGGCCAGGATCACGTAGGCGATCGGCCCCGCGTGCATCTGCCCGCCGGCCCGCGCCGATTTGGGCCGCCGTACACGGCCGGGCTTCTTCACGGTCGTATCCGGCGGAGATGAGGGCGGTGTCATGGAAGTCGTCGTCGTCACGGCCGTACTCCTAACTACTGGCGCGCAGCCGGCGCGAGATGACGTAGTTGACGATGCCGACCACGATCAGGATCAGGAACATGGTCCAGGCGATCGCGGAGGCACGGCCCAGGTGCTGGTTGACCCAGCCCTGCTCGTACAGGTAGAGGCCCAGGGTCTGGAACTGGTGCTCGGACCCGCCCGACGCCCCCTTGTTGGCGTCGAACAGCAGCGGCTCGCCGAACACCTGGGTCGCGCCGATCGTCGAGACGACGACGGTGAACAGGATGGTCGGGCGCAGCGACGGAAGCGTCACGTGGATGAACTGCTTCCAGCGGCTCGCGCCGTCCAGCGCGGCGGACTCGTACAGGTCCTGCGGGATCGCCTGCATCGCCGCCAGGTAGATCAGCGCGTTGTAGCCGGTCCAGCGCCAGATGACGATGGTGGACACCGCGAACTGCGAGGGCCACTTGTCGCTCTGCCAGTCCACCGGATCGATCCCGACGAAGTCCAGCGCCCAGTTGATCATGCCGTAGTCGCGCCCGAAGAGCAGCACGAAGACGAGCGAGGCGGCCGCGATGGACGTGGCGTACGGGGCGAGCATCATGACCCGGTAGAAGGTCGAGCCGCGCAGCTTGTAGTTGAGGATATGGGCGAGGCCCATCGCCATCAGCAGCTGCGGCACCGTCGAGATGATGCCGATCGTCAGCGTGTTCTTCGCCGCGTTCCAGAAGAAGTCGTCGTCGAAGATCCGCGTGTAGTTGCGCAGCCCCACCCACTCCATGTCGGTGGGCGCGGTCATCTCCACCTGGTGCAGCGAGGCCCAGCCGGTGTAGATCAGCGGGAACAGGCCGAACGCCAGGAACAGCAGGAAGAAGGGTGAGACGAAGGCGTACGGGCTCCAGCGCATGTCCCGCTGCCAGCGGCGGGAGAGCCGGGCCCGACGCCGCTGCGCCCCCGTGGGGTCGGCGGGCGGTCGGCCCGGGGCCGCGCCCCCCTCCTTGGTGGGGGGCGCGGCGGTGTCGTGGGTGGCCATACGGGTCACTTGTCCAGGTTGTTGTCGATGGTCTTGGTCGCCGTGTTCCAGGCCTCCTCCGGCGACTTGCCCTTCGTCACCAGGATCACGCCGTTGTCGGTCAGACCCTGCTGGATGATCTGGTCCTTGGCGCCGATCACCTGGACCGGGGCGGCCTTGGCGGCCTCGGCGAAGATGGTGCCGATGTTGAGGTCACCGGTCATCTCGTTCTTGGCGCCGGTCACCTCGGGCATGGTGTACGCGCTCGGCGTGCTCGGGAAGGAGCCCTGCACCTTGAACAGCTTGGCCTGCTGCTCGGGCGCGGTCAGCCAGGCGACCAGCTTCTCGGCTTCCTTCACGTTCTTGCCGCTGGAGGGCACGGCGAGGAAGGAGCCGCCCCAGTTGCCGGACTTCGGGGCGACCGCGACGGCCCACTTGCCGAGGGAGTCGGGCTTCGACTTGCCCTTGAGGGTGCCGAGCATCCACGGCGGGCAGGCGATCGTCGCGAACTTGCTGTTCGCGATCGTGGTGTCCCAGGCCGGCTGGAACTGCGTCTGCGCCTGCACGAGGCCCTGCTCGGCGGCCTTCGCGGTCAGGTCGAAAGCTGCCTTGACGGCCGGGTTCGACTTGTAGATGACCTCGCCGGAGGAGTCGTAGAACTTCTCCTTCTCACTGCTGAGGACGGCGTTGAGCAGGCCGCCGGGGGAGTCCATGAAGAAGGTGCCCTTGGGGGCCTTCTTCTTGTACTGCTCACCGACGGTGATGAACTTGTTCCAGTCACCCGCCCACAGCTTGCCCACCTCCGCCGGGTCGGTCGGCAGACCGGCCTGCTGGAAGAGGTCGGTGCGGTAGCACAGGGCCATGGGGCCGACGTCGGTGCCGAGGGCGACGGTCTTGCTGTCCTTCGTCGTGGCCTGGGACCACTTCCAGTCCAGCCAGTTGCTCTTGTTCACGCCCGAGACCTTGGACATGTCCTGGAGCTTCGCACCCTGGGTGGCGACGACCTCGGCGATGTTGGCGACCTCGACGGCCTGGACGTCCTGCAGACCGCTGTTGGTGGTGAGGTGGTTGACGAGCGCGGGGTAGTAGTTCTCGTTGCGCTCGATCACGTTCTCGGCGATCTTGATGTTCGGGTTCAGCTTCTCGTACTCGGTGTACAGACCGGCTTCCTTGAAGCCCATCGTGCCGAAAAGCCCCATGGTGATAGTGGTCTTGCCCTTGCCACTGCCCGACGACGAACCGTCGGACGCCTTGTCACCGCCGTCGTCGGCACAGCCGGCCAGCAGTCCGGCGCCCATGGTGGCGACGGTCGCCAGGACTACCACCCGACGGGAGCTTCGGGTACGTGCTCGCATTACGTCCTCCTGTTGCCCTGACGTGCCGACCCCCCGGCCAACTGCGTTGTTGGGCCCGTTAGTTTCCAGCTGCGGCTCGGGCGGGGAACGTGCGGGTTGTGTATGTGTCAGGTACCGTGGGAGCGCTCCCACAGGTGATGTGTTGAAGGGTCGTCGGTTCGGGCGAGGGTGTCAAGGGCGGGGGCGCGCAGAGAAGCGTTCAGTTATCCGCCTGTTAGCTAACTCGTCGCCACGGTGCTTTTCGGCCGGGCGCGGCCACCCCGCGGGCGGTGGGGCGAACGGCCAGGACTGTTAGATTCCAGGCCAGTATGACGATGACGGCGGGAAGGCGGAGCCCATGGCAAGCCACGGTGCGCGGGGACGGAGCGGTGGCCGGCCGACCCTCGAAGAGGTGGCGGCACGCGCCGGGGTGGGCAGGGGCACGGTCTCCCGTGTGATCAACGGTTCGCCCCGGGTCAGCGACACCACCCGCGCCGCCGTCGAGGCCGCGGTCGCCGAGCTGGGCTACGTCCCCAACACCGCCGCCCGCGCCCTCGCCGCCAACCGCACGAACGCGATCGCCCTCGTGGTGCCCGAGCCGGAGACCCGCTTCTTCGCCGAACCGTACTTCTCCGACATCCTGCGCGGAGTGGGCGCGGAACTCGCCGACACGGAGATGCAGCTCCTGCTGATCTTCGCGGGCAGCGACCGGGAGCGGCAGCGTCTCGCCCAGTACCTGGCCGCCCACCGCGTGGACGGCGTCCTCCTGGTCTCCGTGCACGCGGACGACCCGCTGCCCGACCTCATCGCCCAGCTGGAGATCCCGGCCGTGATCAGCGGCCCCCGCTCCGCCGCCGAGACCCTTCCGTCCGTGGACTCCGACAACTACGGCGGCGCCCGCTCGGCCGTCGAGCACCTGCTGGCCCGCGGCTGCCGGCACATCGCCCACATCACCGGCCGCCTCGACGTGTACGGCGCCCAGCGGCGCGTCGACGGCTACCGCGACGCCCTGCTCGCCGCGGGCCACGAGGTGGACGAACTCCTGATCGTGCAGGGTGACTTCACCGAGGAGGGCGGCCAGCGGGCGATGCGTGACCTGCTGGCCCGCAGCTCCGTTCTCGACGCGGTGTTCGCGGGCTCCGACGTCATGGCGGCCGGCGCCCGCCAGACCCTGCGCGAGGCGGGCCGCCGTATCCCGGACGACGTGGCCCTGGTCGGTTACGACGACTCGGCCATAGCCCGGCACATGGACCCGCCGCTGACCAGCGTGCGCCAGCCCATCGAGGAGATGGGGCGCCGCATGCTCGACCTGCTCCTCACGGAGATCGCGGACAGCCGCCCGGCGGCGTCCCGGGGCCTGGAACGACGCCAGGTGGTCCTGGCCACGGAACTGATGGCCCGGGCGTCGGCTTAAAGAGCGTTTTGTCCTGGCCAGGGCGTTTGATAACTGGCGCGATGTTGCCGCTTTGGTCGGCCCGTGCCGGCGTGTGAGGATCCGCCCGTGGAGTGTG
>NZ_JARGEF010000020.1:0-56461 GCF_033794725.1 Streptomyces sp. ID05-39B
GGCTCCCCCACCATCGCAGATCCCGCATGACCCGCTCGAAAGGCCCCAGGGTGACGACTCCCCCCACTACCGGGCAGGAACACGATCCCAGTGCACTGCGGCACCGGCTGGTCGATCAGCTCCTCGCGGCCGGCCACGCCCGCACCGCCGTTGTCGAAACCGCCCTGCGCAGGGTTCCCCGCCATGCTTTCGCACCGGAAGTGCCCGTGCAGACCGCGTACGCCGATGACATCATCGCCACACGCCACACGCCCGACGGCCGCATCAGCAGCTCCGTCAGCGCACCGTGGCTCCAGGCCGTCATGCTGGAATCGGCCCGCCTCCGGTCTGGCCACCATGTCCTGGAGGTCGGCTCAGGCGGTTACAACGCCGCCTTGATCGCCGAACTGGTCGGCGGGACCGGCCAGGTCACCACCGTTGACATCGACCCTGACGTCACCGACCGCGCCACCCGCTTCCTCCGCGCCACCGGATACGACCGTGTCCGTGTCCTGACCGCGGACGCCGAGCATCTACCCCCCGAGGCCATCCCCGAGGGCGGCTTCGATGCGGTGATCGTCACGGTCGACACCTGGGATCTTCCTTGGATCACCATGGTTGCGGAGGGCGGACGCCTCGTCGCCCCGCTGCGCCTCCACCAGTACGTGTGGTCCATCGGTTTCACCAAACGCGATGGTGTGCTCGTCAGTGAGGAGCCGCTCACCGTGTGCGGCTTCGTCCCCATGCAGGGCGCCGGCGCATGGGAACCGAATCTACGCACCATCCCAGGCTGCGGCATCCACCTTGCCTTTGAGGACGGAACGCCAACGCCCGTCGACCAGCTGACCCCGGCCTTCGACATGGCGCCCTCCACGGTCCGCACGCACGTCACCGTCGGGGGTGAGGAACCCTTCGACTCCCTCAGCCTGTATCTGGCAGGCGCTCTCCCCGGCTTCTGCCGACTGTCCGTCGACCCGAACCACCACACCGGCCTCATCAGCCCCCCACCCCCGCACTGGCCCGGCGCGGCCATGGTGCGTGGGTCGTCACTCGCCCGTCTGGCACACGAGCGCATCGGTGACGGCGAATACGGCGAAGGTCTATACGAGCTCGTCATTCACGGCTACGGACCGGCCGGTCACCTGGCGGCCACAGAAATGGCCGAGCACGTCCAGCACTGGCAGCGCAACCACCGCGCCGCGCCCTGCCCGCGCATCAGCGTCCAACCCAAGGACGCCACTGGACCGACATGCGCCTATACCGACGGCCTGCACGTGTTCCCTAAGAAACACACGCGGATCAAGATCGACTGGCCCGTCGTTCCCGGTAAAGCGGCGCCTGCAGCCCTTGCCAATGCCCAGGACCAAGATCCCTGCTGATCGCCGAGGAGACCAGTCTGTGTGCCGACCCAGCCGACATCCGTCATCTGGGCTTGCTCCTGGACCAGGTTGGCGACGTCGTCCGCATCACGCCCGCTTCTCGCCCATCACCGACCCGTACACGACCGCCTCCGCGTGATCCCAGCCCTGACTGGGGCGGGTCCCACCCGGTGAACCCCTTACCACCTCACCCATCGCTGAATCAACAGGACCAATCCCGTGACCACTCCACGCCGTGCCACGCCCGCCGATGCGGAAGGCATCACTCGCCTGCGATCCGAGCTGATCCTCTCCCAACCGCTCGCCCCGGACTGGCTAGCCCTTTGCCGAGACCACCTGGCCGAACGCCTCCTGACTCATGGCGATGCCCGGGCCTACGTCGTCGACGCACCCGAGGGAGGACTCGCCACCTGCGCGCTGGCTCTCGTCAGCCCCGTACTGCCCGCACCCCGGTACCCGCAGGGACTGGCCGCTCGCATCCAAGCCGTGGCCACCCAGCCCGGGTACCGACGCCGTGGCTACGCCAAGGCCGCCCTCACCGCGCTCCTCAACGACCTGGAGCAGGAAGACATCACCCTTTTCGAACTGCACGCCAGTGACGAATCCAGGTCTCTCTACGAGGGGCTCGGATTCGTCAGCGATCCAGCACTCATGCGCAGAACCGCACTACCTCCGCAATCCCGCGGTCAACACGGGAGAGGCGCTCTGACCGACGACTGGAACACGATCCAGCGTCTGGCCGACACGTTCAGCCGTCTCGATGCCGAGAACGGACTCGCGCCAGAGGAGCAATGGACGCTGCAAGTGCTCAAGCTCGCCGAAGAGGTGGGCGAGGCTGCCCAGGCCGTCATCGGAGCCCGGGGCACCAATCCGCGAAAAGGGCACAGCCACACGTGGACAGACGTCCAGGACGAGGTGGCCGACGCTGTCATCACTGGCATGGTCGCCCTCGCACGACTGCGTCCCGACGCACGTGAATACTTCACTGCCCTCCTAGCCCGAAAGGCCGTGAAGTTCCTTCCATCACAGGATTCCGGCGACGAGCTGCCTCGCTGACGCAGCCCTGCCACCGTGCTGCCCGCTTCTCAACGTGCTCAACCGCCTCTCCCAGCAGTGACACATGCGGCCAGAGACCCATGGGCCCCGGCTGGGCGTCGTCAGCCGGGGCCGGCGTGCATGCAGAGACAGCGCAGCGGTTCAGGACTCGGTGTAGCGAGCGAGGAAGTTCAGCTCGGCTTGAGAGATCCGCCGCGGCCTGCCGGTCTCCAGGTTGTACGCGGCCATCAGGGTCGTGGCTTCGGCATACAGATGGTCCGCGTCACGGACTTCGTAGGCAAGTTCCAGCCTCGCCCCCCGGCAGGCGACGACCCTGACGTGCACGTCAACGGGCTCCTCGCGGTAGGACAAGGGAGCGCGGTAGTCCACGATGGAGCGGCTGACCACGAATGCGTGCTGGCGGCGGCCGGCTTCGTCGGTGGGCAGCATCTCCTGGAACATCCGGGTCCTCGCCTCCTCCATGTACCGGGGGAAGAGAGCGTTATTGACGTGCCCGTACGCGTCCGCGTCGGCCCAGCGCAGCGGGAGGGCATAGGTGTACTTCTTCACGAGTGAGGTCTTCCTGTGTGTGGGGGGGCCACTGATGCAGTCGGCGGGCGGCTCTGAGCGAGGCCGTCCATCGCGGTCCCTCAGCCTGCCATGCAGCTCTTCGGCGACTCGGCATTGCGTTCCTGAACCTGCTTCAGGACATCGCGGAGCACGCGCTGCTCCGTGTCGCGCTCGTCGAGGAGCTGCCCGATGCGAACGCTTGCCGCCGAAGGATCGGCCGGCAGGGCAGCGCGCACCAGCTGACGCATCTCAATGAGGCACGCGCCCTCTACCGCGTGCCTGGGCACGCGAGCGATAACGGTGGCCGGCGAGACATGGGTGACGGACCAACAACCGGTCGTCTCTTCTGTGGCCCAGACCACGGTGCGCTTGTCCGGCGCAAGCGTCAGGTGGACGTCGGAACCCACGGTTCCGCTGATGGCCGGCAGGGGGACGCCGTTGTCCCCCGCTAGAGCTGCTGCTTCATCTGCAGTGGCGACAACCATGCGGGCCGCGAGGGTTGCCGCTTCCCTTCGCCAGCGGGTGGCGGCGTCCTCGGCCGCGCGGTTCTGCGCGTGCCGCTGTGCTGTCGCCACGTCGCTTTCGTTCGCGGTCATGGTTGCCCAAGCGTCGCGGACGCCGCCGAGCGCGTCGCGCTCGTCGTCGCCATGGCCTTCGATCCAGGTGATCACGACGAAGCGGCAGTCGGGCATCGACGCCGGATAGAGGACGTGGCTGACGACCTCGATCGTCTCCCAGTCCAGCGTCGGCACGTTCATCCGGAAGACATGGCCATCGCGGGTCTCGCCCATGTCGTGCTCGGTCTCCCAGACGAGCCGCACGTCGGGGTCCTTCTTGACATCCTCGATCAGCCGGCGCAGTTCGGCATCATTCGGCCTGGTGGCCTGAGCGAACTTGAGGATCTTCACATACGCCGAGGCGTGCTTGTCCCAGTCCTGGTACTGGGCGCGGGCCTCCGGCGTCGTAAGAGCCCACCGAATGAGATTCGCGCCCGGCTCCATCACCCATGGCCACCACTCCGCCATGGCCGTGTTGAAGGCCAGAATGTTCCAGTGCTGGTCACACAGGTATGCGGGGCTGGGCATCTGGCGGTCGATGAGCAGACGCAAAGCCTGTTGCAGCTCCGGCTGGCCGGACCCGCTCGGCGGGACGAGCATCGAGCCGACGTTGTAGAGCAGCAGGGCGTGACGCTCGTCGCGGTCCAGCCGAAGTAGCTCGGAAAGGGCCTCGCACTGCGTGCGGGACAGCCGGGGTGGCGTCGCGCCACGTTCGATCTTGCGATATGTGCGCTCACTCATGCCCAGGACCCTGGCCGTCCGGTGCTGCGTTACCCCTGCCGTTTTGCGCCACCTTCGCAGGAGGGCACCGAAGCCCATGTAGTGGCCGGCCAATTGCTGTCCGCTGCCACCGCGCTCCGAAATCTCCTCTACCAGAGCGTCATTGCCGCTGGGCTTCAGTTCCTGCGTGACCACGAAAATCCTGCCTTTGACTCTCAGGAGACGCGACGTTCCGGGCGCACATAAGAGCCCAAGCGGCAGCGAATGCGCTGGGCTCACCCTTCGCCTCCCGGAAGAACCATACGCAATCTCTAAGTGATCTTGACCGGGGTGGGTCGCCACCAAAGACGGCTCTATGGTTCAACATCGAACAAACGAGGCGCGACATGGCGGCACGTTCACGCCCTAAACGGACACGACTCAAGATCCACTCCCGGGGGCGGCCGGTAAATCGGCAAAACATTGCCGCTTTTCACCGAGTGAAGCGGGTGGGCGGTCTAGACCACACTTCTTAACAGGTATCCAGTTGGCGCCGTTGCAGGTACTTCCCTTACCTCGAGCGTGAGTTACGGCACCGTAGGTACGCACCAGCTACCACACCACCCAAGCGCCGTACCCCCGCAAACTGGACAAATGCTTGCCGTTGACGCGCTCGGAGGGGCTTGACTTAAATCGCTCTGGCCAGCAGTTCCGGCCAACAATGTGGCATGAGACACAAGGGGGTTAGCAGTGAGGAACATGCCCGAGCCGCTCGGATCCATCGGTCTGCGCCCACCACTCAGTCGGTTGCCCGTCGGCATCGACGCCGGCCCGGAACATCGAGCGAGGAACCTGCACCCGGATAGCGGCACTCGTGGCGCGACGCTTATTGCTTCGCCATTCAGTGCTCCGAGGGCGACCGCAGACGCCAAAATTGACGCAGTATTTCGATGCGGATTCTAGCGCCTGGAATTGCACCTTCGCGCCTATAGGCATTGCGGGTACTCCGGCAGCCTCCCCCGCAGCTGCTCAGCAGTACGTGGGATCGCCACCAGCAGACCGGCGTGCGACCTCGTCACTTTCTGCAACTAGTACAGAGTTTTAGAGCCAACTCTGGATCTTGACACGGGTCCGTGCGTATGTTCGTCGTCCCCCAGGCAGCCCGCCCGGGGCCCAGCAAGCGTGAGGAGGAGGGCAGGAACCCAACGACTCGCGCAGGTCCGTATACAGCGACGGCGCCCAGGAGCGGCTACTCCTGAACGCCGAACGCGTAGCGGCACGTACCGCCCCAATCTGGCCCGGCTAGGCCCGAGAGGGGCGGAGATTGCCCACCATCACCACGCTGATCCCTTTCCGACGGGCGCTTCAGCGTGGCAACACTGCAAAGGGGATTCTTCCATGCCTCCCGCCATACGCAAAAGGCCCCGTCATCCGGCCTGCGTGGCATCCACCCTCGCCCTGGCGTCGCATCGCTTGGGCACACTGCACGCCAGCCCGGCGTCGGCGAACAGCCGGCCGGGCGTCGCGGTCAGAGGTGTCCGATGAGCGTCGACGCACGCGAGTGGGTGTGGGAACACAGCTCCAGCCGGGGCACCGCGCGGCTGGTCCTGCTGTCGATCGCCGACCGGGTCGCCGACGACAAGTGCGTCGCCTGGGCCTCGCTGACGAGTCTGGTGGAGAGAACGAACGCCAGCCGGACGGCGGTGCGGGACGCGCTGGTCGCGCTCGACAAGAGCGGCGAGCTGCAGGTGCTGGGGCACCTGGAGGGCCCGCAACGGACCACGGTGTACCGGCTGCCCCGGGCTGCCGCGTGGCTGGCCAAGGTTGCCGGCGCTCGACGCGAGGACCCGGAGGCATACGTCGACCCGCTGACCGACTCCGATCCGGTGCCCGAGCTGGACGAGGAGGCCGAGAAGGGCCTGCGGCGGTACGGGATCTGGCCCAAGAAGGGTGCGGAATCCGGCACCTCCCGCCGGAATCCGGCCGGTAAGGAATCCGGCCCCTCACGTCGGATTCCGAC
Organism: Streptomyces sp. ID05-39B; assembly: GCF_033794725.1. NCBI lineage: Bacteria > Bacillati > Actinomycetota > Actinomycetes > Kitasatosporales > Streptomycetaceae > Streptomyces > Streptomyces sp. ID05-39B. Next base: position 6,240 of record NZ_JARGEF010000020.1, read on the forward strand.
CCCCCGACGTGCCGGAATCCGACCCCAGCACGGTACGGAATCCGACACACAGAACCGTAGAGAACCTAAGTTGAACCGGAAAGGCAGCAGCAGTAGTGCTGCCGTCACCTCGGCTGCCGACTGGCAGGTCGACCCAGCCAGCCACACCTGGGCCCGCCAGCAAGGCCACCTCGACCGCCTCGGCGAGGACGGCCTGCGAGCAGCCGACGCGAAGTGGCGCGCCCACCGCGCCGGGCACACCCCCCGACCGCCCGCTGCCTGGGCTGCCGACTGGCGCTCCTGGATCGCCCGGGAACACGCTCCGGCCCGCCCGAAGCTCTACGCCATACCCGGCAGCGGACACGCCCCGACGGGCGGCATGACCCGCGCCGAGGCCCACACCGCCGCCCTCCTCGCCGCCCTCAACGAGCCGACGCCGACCGGAACGGAGTAAGCCCATGGACCGCCGCGAAACTGCCGCCCTGCTCGCCTACATCGGCCGACTCGACCCCCGCACCATCCGCACCGACCAGGGCGAGGCCCGCGACCAGCTCGCCCAGTGGCACGAGCTGCTGGACGAGGTACCGCTGGCCACGCCGCACGGCTGGGACGCCTGCGTCGTCGCCCGCCGCCACATCCGCGTCTCGCCATACCAGATCCTGCCCGCAGACATCGCCCGCCCGTGGGAGAGCTACAAGCGCGACCGCCTGCACCGGCACACCGACCCCACCCCGTCGGCCGACCCCGACGACCAGGCGGCATGGACCGCTGAGCTGGTCGGCACCCGCCGTGCGGTCGCCACCGGCTCCGCCCAGCCGGTGATGTACCGGCAGCTCGCCGCAAGCCGTGTCAGCCCGAGGCTGGAAGCCCGGCTGAAGGAAGTGGGCTCCTGCATCCCGCCGGAGGCCAGGGCTGCCCTCGCGCCCTTCCGTCGCGCCCGCGCCTCCCGCGAGGCAGCCCTCGCCCAGGGCCAGCCCGACGCACTCTCGGTGCGCTGTGATTGGTGCGAGGCACCGGTCGGCGAGCCGTGCCGCCGCCGACGCGTCGACCCCGACGGCTTCGCACGCGGCAGCGCCCCGCGGGCCACTCCGCATCACTGCCGCCTGGACCTCGCCACCGCCCAGCACGCGGCGATGGCCTGACCGGCCCGCACGACGGTGCACCGTCTGGTGCACCCGCGCAACACCACCGTCCCGCCCCTGCTGCGGCGCCCCTGTCCTGCGCCACAGCAGGCGCCCGACGCCGCGTCCACCCACCACCGACCTGCTGTCGGCCGGCGCGGCAGCACACCGGAGACCACCTTGCGCCACATCACCACCCACACCACGCCGGCCACCAGCCTGCGCGGCATCGGCGACACCAGCTGGCAGCCCCACGGCGCCTGCCACGGCATGGACCCCGACGACGCCGACGCCACCTTCTTTCCCCTGCCCCGGGACTACGAGGCCATCGCCGACGCGAAGGAACTCTGCGCCATGTGCCCCGTGCGCCGCGACTGCCTCAACTACGCCTTGGAGAACGACCTCAAGGAGGGCGTCTGGGGCGGGCTGACCGCTGAAGAACGCGAACCCTGGCACAAGGGACTGCCCCATCGCCTCGACTACAGCCGCGTGGTCGCCTTCTTCAACGGCCGCGACGTCCACCTCACCGAGGCCGAGCGGCAGGTCGTCATCGACCACGCCTACGTCCGCGGATGGCGACCCGACCGGCTCGCCATCGCCCTGCAGATCGGCACCAAGCACGCCCGGGACCTGCTGCGGCAGGCCGCCAACAAGGTCTTCGACCGCGACCGCACCCTCGGCGTGCCTCGGCGCAAGGACGCAAAGAGGAAGGCCGCACCCGGCAAGATCAGCCGACCTGCGTCCGCCCAGCCCGCCACCCAGCAGCCCGTCCCCCGCCCGGTGGCGCCGGCCTCGGCGCACGCCCCTCTCGGAAAGGCCGCATGACCCACCCTTCCCTGTTCCTCGGTGCGAGCCCCGACATTTCCCACCTGCTCGCCTTCGGCGTCCCCGCCGCCGCGCTGGCCTTGGCCCTGGTCGGCTGGACGTTCCGGCGACGGGCGCAGCACCCGCAGAAACGACTCGGCAATGCCGAGGTCGTGGTCGCCGCCCTGGCCGCGCTCGGCTGCACCGCCTACAGCGCCGACACCAGCTGGCGCTTCGCCGCCGACTATCTCAACATCGCCGGCACGGCCGAACGCGCCAGCATGTTCGCCGCCGCGGAGCTGGGGCTCTTCGCCACCGCCCTGATGGCCCGGCAGAACCTGAACACCCAGGGCGCTCCTGGACTGCCGGGCACCTTGGTGTGGCTCATCACCGGAGTACAAGTGATCCCCGCTTACGCCGAGAGCGGTCCCGTAGGAGGCACTGTCCGCGCCTTCGTCGGACCGGTGATGGCGGCGATGCTCTGGCACCTGGCCATGGGCATCGAGCTGCGCCTGCGCACCCCTGGTGCCGCCTCCCACGGCCTGATCGCCACGCTCGGGCGAGAAGCACGCGAGCGACTGCTGTCCCGACTTGGCATCGCCGCCCGCGACCGCGACGCCGCTCAGATCACCCGTGACCGCGCCACCGCCCGCGCCGTGGCCCTCGCCACCCGGCTCGCCGAACTCACAGCCGAGCAGCGGCAGAGTCGACGGGGTCGGCGCCTGACCCAGCGGCTGTCGATAGCGATCGGCCGCGCCCGCGTCGGCACCGACCCGGCCCAGCGAGCCGAGCTGCTGGCCCAGCTTGCCGCCCGCCGACACGCGCTCGCGCTCGCCACCGTCCCGCTGCCCTCCCCATGGTCCCCACCTCGCTCCGGCGAGAGGGCGACCACGGTCCCCGCCGCCAGCACCGAGAGCAGCTCGGCCAACGACGGTCCCGGCGCCGTCGTCACTCGGAACGGGGACCGGGGACCGCAACCTCACCGGGGACCAGACACCGAGAACGCCGAGCAGCACGACGGGACCGAGGACCCGCAAGCGGGGACCGAGGCGGGGACCGAGGACCGAGCCTCGAGACACGAGACCCACGAGCCGGGGACCAAGCCAGTGAACCCGGAGCCCGGTGAGGAGCACGAGAGCCGCTCGGGGACCGGCCTCCCGGTCGATGAAGTGCCTGCACAACGCCCTGAATTGCCCTGGGGACCGGGGACCGAGGACACCGGGGACCGGAGACCGAACGACACGGGGACCGACGCCACCGGGGACCGAGGACCGAACGACACGGGGACCGACACCGCCGGGGACCGGGGACACCAAGTTCCCCTGCGCCGGACGCCAGCACCTAAGGCAAAAGGGAAGGGCAAGCGCAGTGGCCGGTCCCGCGGCCCGCAGGCTCAGCGTCCGGCGCGTGAGCCGGAGCAGGACATCGCCCAGCTGGTCGAGCTGGTCCGCCCCCACGTGCCCGCGCTGCTGGAACGGGACGGCAACGCGGCCGTGACTCGGGTCCAGCTCAGGGAGATCATCCGCCGCGAGAAGCTCCCCGGCGGCCGAAACGACCGACTCAGCCTGGTCCTGGCGGCCCTGCGCAGCCCAGACAGCAACACAACGCCAAGGAGCACCACACCATGAGGACCTGCCCGCAGTTCGCCGCCCTCCGTGAGGAGTACGAGCGGGAGATCGGCTACCTGAGCGCCCACTCCAGGCGGCATGCCGGCAAGCCGTCGGCGAAGGCCAGCTCGACGTACGCCGCTTCAACGAAGGCGCGGATGGCCCGGGCGCTCAGCGGCCACGTCGGACGCTGCCCCGAGTGCGGCTGACCCTGCAAACCAGCAGGTCACTCCCCCTGTACCCCTTTGGTGGCCCGGCACGCGCCGGGCCACCGCCCCGTACCGAGAGGCATCACGTGGCTTCCCACCCCATCCCTCCGTCGCGGCACATGGCCACCGAGGCGGCTGCGTGGGCCACCGTGCTGGTCCGCCGGCACCTCGTCCACGCCATGGTGCCCGTCCCGACCGGCCAGTGGCTCGTCCAACAGGTGCCGAACGGGCCGGTCCAGCTCCTGCACGGACCTGCCTCCGTCCTCGATCTGGCCGCCACCATCCAGCGGCAGCTCCGCACGGCGAGGCCCGACAGCCGATGACGAACCCGAACGAGAACAGCACCACCCCGGATCCCGCTCAGAACATCAAGTCGGTCTCGGGGCGAGCAAGTTATCGCAAGAGCATGGCTCCCGACGGGAGCAATGCTCTTGCCTCCCTCGCCCCTGGAGTGGCGGGAGCGGACCGGCGCCAGGAGGTGCGGGTCCACCAGGATGCGACCGAGGGCGGACCGCATCCAGGAGGGGCACAACCGCACACGTGCCACACCGCGCACTGCGAGCACGCCGCGCCGCCGAAGCCACACGTGCGCCAGCGCGAGCGCCTGCGTGACGAGCACAAGCGCATGCGTCAGCCCAGCTGCCGTATGAACGACGACGAGTACCAGCTCCTCGTCCGCGCCGCGTCCGCCTGCCGCATGAGCGTCGCCAGCTTCCTCGCCCACGCCGCCCTCAAAGCCGCCCGTGACCTCGACCGCACCGCTGCCGAGATCGCCACCGAACGAGAAGTGCTGACCGAGCTGTTCGCCGTACGCCGGCACCTCGGCCAGATCGGCAACAACCTCAACCAGGTGGCCAAGGCCACCAACGCCGGCGCCGACGTCCCGCACACCCGAGCCGTCCTCGACGCCGTCCACCGCGCCGCCAAGCGAGTGGAGACCTTCACCCAGCACTACCTGGACACCGAGAACCACGTCGCATGATCCCCAGAGTCCACAAGCGCGGGACACGCACCATCGGGCTGCTGTACTACCTGTACGGGCCGGGCACGCACGAGGAACACGTCGACCCGCACCTCGTGGCCGCCTGGGACAGCCTGGCGCCAGATCCCGGCCGCGACCCGCAGGCGACGCACACGGAGTTGCAGAAGCTCCTCGACCAGCCGGTCGAAGCCCTCGCCCCCAGCCGTCGCCTGGCCAAGCATGTGTGGCATCTGTCGGTGCGTGCCGCGCCAGAGGACCCCGTACTCTCCGACGAGCAGTGGGGCGAGATCGCCCGGCGCATGGTCGCGGCCACCGGCATCGCCCCCGACGGCGACGCCGCCGCCTGCCGCTGGGCGGCCATCCGCCACGCCGACGACCACATCCACATCATCGCCACCCTCGTCCGGGAGGACGGCCGTAGGCCCCGCCTGAACAACGACGCGGGACGCGCTCAGGCCGAAGCCCGTCTGATCGAAGCCGAGTACGGCCTCAAGCGGCTCAACACCGGGGACGGCACCGCCGCCCAGCGGCCGACCAGCGCCGAGCGCCACAAGGCCGAACGGCAGCAGCGGGAACGCACCCCGCGCGAGGAACTGCGTGAAACCGTTCGCCGTGCCGTGGCCGGAGCCACCGGCGAGAGGGAGTTCTTCGACCGGCTCGCCGCTGCCGGCCTGCTCATCCGGCGGCGGATCGCGCCCTCCGGTGACCTGCTGGGGTACACCGTCGCGCTGCCCGACGACCGCAACAAGGACGGCGAACCCATCTTCTACTCGGGATCCAAACTTGCCCCGGACCTGTCGCTGCCCCGCATCCGCGAACGCTGGTCCGCCGACGACCAGGCCAGCGGTTCAGTCGCTGCGCCGTCACGCACGGCGCCCAGCGCCCCGTCCACCGCGCGCCGCGGCACTGCCTCCGCGGCATGGCAGGCACTGATCGTCATCGAGGAAGGCGACGACGCGGTCGCCGCCGCTCACATCGCCTCGGCCGGCGAGGTCCTGGACGCGCTCGCCAAGACCTCCGCCGCCCACACCCGAACCCAACTGCGCGGGGCCGCCGTCGCCTTCGAGCGCGCCTCCCGTTCGCACGTGCGGGCTGAGCGCGGCCACGACCGGGCGCTGCGGCAGGCCGCCCGCGACCTGGTCCTCAGCGGGCCCGCGCTCGGCCGCGGGGAGGACGGGGCGACCACCGCGATGGCGATCGACATGTTGTTCTTCCTCGTCACCGCGGCCATGCACTGGCACGCGAAGAAGGGCCACGCTCAGCAGGCCGCCGCCGCCCGTCAAGCCGCCGAACACCTTCGTGCCGCCTACCAGGCCGCCGCCGCCCAGCCGCTGGGCGCCCTCTACCAGCGCGGCCGGCGCCTGGGCCACCCTCTCCTGCAGCGGCAGACGGCCATGCTGCGTGAGGCTGTGCCGGAGCTGGCGGAGCAGGTCCTGGCCGAGCCCGGCTGGTACGCGCTCGCAGCCACCCTCGCCGACGCCGAAGCCGCCGGCCACAACGCCACCGTGCTCCTCGCCGATGCCGCCGTACGCAGAGAACTCGACACCGCAGAATCCGTCAGCGACGTGCTGGTGTGGCGCCTGCGCCGTAGTGCCGACCTGCCCGCCGACACCAGCAATGCCGTGACCGCCGACCGCGGGACGGAGCGCCTGACCAGCCGCACCGGACGCGCGGCGCAGGGCCGGACCACCGCCCGGCGAGGCCGGTCGTGACTGTGGACTTTGCGAGTTGAACAGGTCACATGCCTTCGAGGACGATCATGACGCGAGCAGGACGAGACGCAGGAGGACGCCAGCGTGTTTGATCGGATACGCCGCCGCAAGCCGGATGCGTTCGACATCGAGATGCAGCGCCGGCACGAGGAGATGTGGAAGATGTGGCAGCGCATGCCCCTGCCCACGCCTACGATGCCGCCGCCTGGCGTGCAGCTGTCCGAGCCAGTGGCCGAGGTGGACGACTTCCTGCCGCCGGATCTGCGGGTCCCGAGCCACGACGAGGTCGCCGGCCGGATGATGCCCTGGCTGCGGCCTCTCGTCCTGGACGGCGAGGTCGTCACCTGCGCGGAGTGCGGCGCGTACCGGGACTGGATCATCATCTCGACCCAAGATGAGATTTGGCTGCGCTGCCGCGCCGGTCACCAGCAGCAGGAGAGGCGCCTGGACACGGCCTGGTACAACCGGAACTCCGCGCCGGTCGATGCCACGCACGCCACGTTTGAGGACTGCCTGCGCCACCTCGGCCACTGACCCTATACCCCTACGACCCCACAGGGCCCACTGGCCCGCACTGCCCAACTTTCTCCCAGAACCAAGGGGTCAAGTCGTGCGCGTTCGCGTCGCCACCACCGCCGTCGGCATCACCGCCGTTGCCCTGCTCGCCCTGCCCGCCTGCTCGCCCCACAACGCGGCACTTCCTGCATCGTCGTCCTCCGCCGCCTCCGGCAGCCCGGCCGTCAGTGAGGTGAACAGCACCCCACTGTCGTCGGCCGCACTCACCGCCCGCCTGCTCGACGAGAGCGACCTGGGCAGCGGCTACACCCGCAAGGCCGAGCGCCCTGCACGGCATGAAGACGTCACCGTTCTCGGCTGCCCTGCCCTCTCCGACCTCGGCGGCGAGGCGGCCACCGGAGGATCGCTCGACTTCCCCCGCCAGGCGAAGACCTCCTTCACCTACGCCGGCCACAGCGACTCCGAGGTCTCGGAGGAGCTGTACAGCGACACGCCCGCCAAGCTGTCCGACGGCATGGTCGAGGTCTTCGACGCCATGGCCGGGTGCCCCGAGTACCAAATCCTCGTCGGCGGCTCCGCCGTTGACATCGCCACCCAGAAGACGGCATCGCCCCACCTCGGCGAGGAGCAGTGGAGCCAGCTGCTGACCTTCTCCGCCGGCGGACACGACAGGGTGGTGAAGCAGACCGCGATCCGCGACGGGAACGTCCTCGTGGTCGTTTCCGGTTCGCCCGCTCTCGTCGACCGGCACCTCGACAAGGCCCTCACCAAGGCAACCGCAGGCCGCTGAAACTCCCACTGCTCGGTGCCCCGCCCCGCGCGTTCCTGGCGGGGCACCGTCGCATGGCCCTTCATTCACATCGCAGCGAGCCGCGCTGGACCTCGTACGCCCACCCGCGTGGGACAGGCCGTCCTTCGTCGAGCAGTAGGGCCTCGTACGTGGCGCATATCAACCGGAATGCGGCGTCCTCCGCGGCCAGGATGTCGATGCGGTAGGGGCCGGCGACGTATACGGGGCGTCGTTCGTCACTGGTCCCGGCCCACTCCAGACGGTGCCTGAATTCTTCAGACAGTTGATCGTCCGGCTGCCGCTGTCTGAAGTTGCGCACCTGGGGCTGTTGCAGGTTGCCGACACCCATGGCGTACTCGTCGAAGTGCTCGATTACATCGCGGGCGTGCTTTCCGCCCGGCACGCCACGGTCGAATGCCTCAAGCGCGTCGCTGACCAACTGCCTGGCCGCTTCTGTCTTCACGTGTGTGCGTGTCATCTCGACGCCCCGCAAAACCTGGCGAAGTGCCATCACCGTATACGGAGCGTCTATGACGGCCCGGTCGGAATCGCGTTCATGGGTAAGCCTGTGAACGTCCAGAGCCACCTTCCGGTGGGCCATAACGGCAGACGAGTGTCCGATGTTGGCTCCGTGCTCGGTTGGCCGCCACGCGTTCTCGGCTTCACTCATTCTCTCAACTCCCGTGCCTTCGTGGGCGAACAGGGCAGCCTACGGCGATAACCCATACCCGTGCGGTGCATTATTCGTCTCTCTGGCGTTCTTGATGAGCGCAAGTCAAGTGACGGGTGTGCGGAAAGGCCCGGACACCCCTCGAAGGTGTCCGGGCCTTTCGATAGCACACGGAGGGCGGCTGGGCACATGCCCCATTGAGGGCTCCGACCAGTCGATGCCGCACAAGGGCCCCGACCTCATTTCTCCTTGTGACGATCAGGACGCGTGGCGTCAGATGGCCGGGGCGCGCAGGAGCCGGTCTTCGGTGCTCGCGGGGAGCACCCGGCGCAGGACCGGTGCGGTGGAGCTGATCGAGCGTGCGAAGGCGGCGACCAGGTCGTTCGGGACGCTGGAGCTGAAGGACGCCGCCCACAGGCATCGTGCGCCGAGCACCGGCTCGGCCCATGCCTGCCAACCGTCCAGGCCCGTCCCGGTGTTGTCGGTCAGGGTGCGCGGGTCGGCGTCCTGAATGAGGGCCGGCACCGTGCCGTAGCTGATGTGGGACGTGAAGGTTGCGTCCAACGCTCCCGCACGGGGCTGGTCGATGTTGAGGAGCCAGCCGTGAGTAGTGACGGCGTCGAGGACCAGCTCGGTCCCGCCGAACTCCTCGGCCGGGAACTCCCGTGCGTCGAGTGCGACGAGGAAGTCGACGACGGCCTCTCCGGGGACGTCGGGGGTGAAGTACGCGGACCACTGCGCGAGCGGACTGGCCGAGTTCGTGCGAGCCGACACGTGCCAGGCAACTGGCAGGTCCCCCAGCAGGAACGGCTCGTCCGCCAGGACCCACTGGGCCCATCGGAGGGTGTCGGGGCTGATGTGCAGGACGGTGCTGCGTACGACCTGCCGGTCTTCCGGTGCCTCGTCCGGCTCTTGCCGGCCGCGGACCATCGTCAGGCTCGTCCAGCCAAGGCCGGTGAGGGTGTCGGCGACGGTGTCGTAGAGGCGTCCGTCGTCACCTGCCAGGTGGCGGGGGCCGACCCAGTACGCGGCCTGGGTTCGATCGGGTGCGGCGGGGTCGAGGGGGAAGTCGGGATTCAGGGGACCTCCAAGGATGATGAGGATCTACTGGCCGCCGCGAGCGGTGCGGCGGGGGCGACGCGGTGGCTGGACAGGAGACTGCCAGTCCAGCGTCACGGCTACCTCGGGCGGCAGGACACCGAGCTGGCTGTGCTCATCGCTGCTCTCGGCGAGATGGACGACCGTCTGCCCGGTCGCGTCCACGGACTGGACGACCTGGTCGAGGCGATGCTCCATCGGAAAGAACGGGTTGATCGCCTGCCGGACCGGAGCGTCGCGGTCGCAGGCGGACAGCAGATCGATGAGATCGCCAACAGTCATTTCCGTAGACGGCACGGACAGCCTCCTTGCATGGGGATATGGATACGGCGACCAGCCGATAAGCGGGCCCTGGAGTTCAGGTCGCTGCCCGCGTCGGGGGGCTCCCCCTTCCGGGACCGCGGGGACGAACGGGGCGGTCGGCGTCTCCATATCGAAGGAACCGGGAGTTTTCAGGGAAGGTCGTCTACGTTGACATGCCGCTGGAAGTGTTGGCCAGTCTTTCGAGGATCTTTCCTGTCTGCCCCGGGCGAACTGCTGTCGATATGCCTCACAAGGCGCCGGTCTGCCATCTTCGGGCCGGAAGGCCAGTTCATCCTGCGGACGGTGAACACCCGCACCGAATCGGGAAACGTCTCCGACGGTGACGTCCAAACGCAGAGCCGGTACCACACGTATCCCGAAGCTGCGCTATTCCCACAGTCCGCAGGGCCGTTGGGTCTGGCGCTGGCCGAGAGTTCGGTCCTCGCATCGGCAGCGCGACGCTGCCTGGTCTCGGTGACGGTCAGGGCGGGCCGGCAGCGGCTGGACTGGGGCTGGCCACGCAGGCCGCGATGTGTCACGGCCCGCGTACGAACGCACAGTTGGGAGGGGACCGGCGCGGTCCGATCCACAAGGATGCGTGGGAGCGGGCCAGGCCGTCATTGCGCCGATCAAGCAGGTACGGCGGCGGTCTCGTGCTCGGACTGCGCACTGTTGCGGGCGGCAAGGTAGCGCTCGGCGTCCAGTGCCGCGGCCGCGCCGGTTCCGGCAGCGGTGATGGCCTGGCGGTAGGTGTGGTCGACGACGTCGCCGGCGGCGAACACCCCGGGCAGGCTGGTACGCGTCGTCGGGGAGGCCACGCTGATGTAGCCCTCGCCGTCGAGGTCGAGCTGTCCCTTGAAGAGTTCTGTGCGCGGGTCGTGGCCGATTGCGATGAACAGCCCCGTCACGTCCAGGTCGCGGGTGGCGCCGGTGAAGACGTCGCGCAGGACGACGCCGCCGAGCATGCCGTTCGTCTCCTTGATCTCGGCGATCTCGCTGTCGAAGGCGAAGGAGATCTTGTCGTCGGCGAAGGCCCGCTCCTGCATGACCTTCGAGGCGCGCAGGGTGGAGCGTCGGTGGACGACGGTGACCGACTTGGCGAAGCGGGTGAGGAAGGTGGCTTCCTCCATGGCGGTGTCGCCGCCGCCGACCACGACGATGTCCCGGTCACGGAAGAAGAACCCGTCGCAGGTCGCGCACCAGGACACGCCCCGCCCGGAGAGGTCATCCTCCTTCGGCAGGCCGAGCTTGCGGTAGCCCGAGCCGGTCGCGATGATCACCGTCTTCGCGCGGTGCACGGTGCCCGCGGAGTCGGTGAGGAGCTTGATGTCGCCGGTGAGGTCCACCTCGACGATGTCGTCGTCGATCATCTCGGCGCCGAACTTCTCGGCCTGGGCCCGCATGTTCTCCATGAGGACAGGGCCGTCCACGCCGTCTGGGAAGCCAGGGAAGTTCTCCACCTCCGTCGTCGTCGTGAGCGATCCGCCGACGAAGATGCTGCTGCCGAACAGCAGGGGCCTCATCTGGGCGCGGGCAGTGTAGAGGGCGGCGGTGTATCCGGCGGGGCCGGAACCGATGATGACGACCTCGCGTATCTCGCTCACGCCGTCGCCTCCGGCTTCGCCGGGGCGATCTCCGCGATCAGACCCTCGACCAGGGTCTTGATCTCGTCGCGGATCGGGCGCACAGCCTCGACGCCCTGGCCGGCCGGGTCGTCGAGCTTCCAGTCGAGGTAGCGCTTGCCGGGGAAGACGGGGCAGGTGTCGCCGCAACCCATGGTGATGCACACGTCCGACTCGCGGACCGCGTCGATGGTAAGGATCTTCGGCGTCTCCTTGGAGATGTCGATGCCGACTTCCGCCATGGCCTCGACGGCGGCCGGGTTGACCTGGTCGCCGGGGTTGGAGCCGGCGGAGCGGACCTCGACGCGGTCGCCGGCCAGGTGGGTCAGCCAGGCGGCGGCCATCTGGGAGCGGCCGGCGTTGTGGACACAGACGAACAGGACGGACGGCTTGTCGGCCATGGTGATCGTTCTCTCTCGTCGCATGGCGGAACCCAGCCGCCAATGACTTCAGCCCCCGCTGGTATCAGCGGATGATGATGTGAGAGTATCAGCGCATGCTGACTTCAGTCGATCCTGATCTGATCCGGGTGCTGGGCGATCCGCTCCGCCTGAAGATCGTGACCCTGCTGGCGCGCGAGACGCTCTGCACGACGCACCTGGTCGAGGAGACCGGAGCCAAGCAGACCAACCTTTCCAACCACATGAAGGTGCTGCGCGAGGCCGGGATCGTGGAGACCGAGCCATGTGGCCGCTTCACCTACTACAAGCTCAAGCCCGAGGTCCTGGCCGGGCTCTCCGAGCAGTTTGCCGCGCTGGCCGAGTCTGCCCGCACCGCCGCCGAGAACAAGAGGGCCTGCCCGTGACCTCCACCGAGCCCACCACCGCCCGCGCCCAGAGCACCGACGCGGCCGGGGACGACTCGATCGTCAAGAAGCTCTCCACCCTCGACCGCTACCTCGCGGTGTGGATCCTGCTCGCCATGGCCGTCGGCCTGGGCCTGGGCCGGGTCGTCCCGGGCATGAACGATGCGCTCGCGAAGATCGAGATCGGTGGGATCTCCCTGCCGATCGCGCTCGGTCTGCTGGTCATGATGTACCCGGTCCTGGCCAAGGTCCGCTACGACCGGCTCGACCGCGTGACCGGCGACAAGAAGCTGATGGTCTCCTCGCTGGTCATCAACTGGGTCGTCGGCCCGGCGGTGATGTTCGCGCTGGCGTGGCTCTTCCTGCCGGACCTGCCCGAGTACCGCACCGGCCTGATCATCGTCGGCTTGGCCCGCTGTATCGCCATGGTCATCATCTGGAACGACCTCGCGTGCGGTGACCGTGAGGCCGCGGCCGTCCTGGTCGCGCTGAACTCGGTGTTCCAGGTGATCGCGTTCGGCCTGCTGGGCTGGTTCTACCTCGACCTGCTGCCGCGCTGGATGAACCTCGGCAACGGCCAGGGCCTGGACGTGTCCGTCTGGCACATCGCGCTGAACGTCGTCATCTTCCTCGGCATCCCGCTGCTGGCTGGCTTCCTCACCCGCCGCATCGGCGAGCAGAAGCTGGGCCGCGCCGACTACGAGGCGAAGTTCCTGCCGAAGATCGGCCCGTGGGCCCTGTATGGGCTGCTGTTCACGATCGTCATCCTCTTCGCCCTCCAGGGGAAGACGATCACCTCGCAGCCGCTGGACGTCGCCCGGATCGCGCTGCCGCTGCTGGTGTACTTCGCGGTCATGTTCTTCGGCACCTTCCTGCTCGGCAAGGGCCTCGGTCTGGCCTACGACCGCACCGCGACGCTGGCGTTCACGGCTGCGGGCAACAACTTCGAGCTGGCCATCGCGGTCGCCATCGCCACCTTTGGCGTCACCTCCGGCCAGGCCCTGTCCGGCGTCGTCGGCCCGCTCATCGAAGTCCCGGTGCTCATCGGCCTGGTCTACGTCGCGCTCGCCTGGCGCAGGAAGTTCGCCGCCGATGCGGTGACGACCGCGCCGTGACCCAGCACACGGATGTGGTGGTGGTCGGCGGCGGCCAGGCAGGACTCGCCGCCGGCTACCACCTACGCCGCCAGGGCCTTGACTTCGTGATCCTGACGCGGAGGCGGCGCCGGGCGGGTCCTGGCAGCACATGTGGGACTCCCTGCACTTGTTCTCCCCAGCCGAGCACTCCTCGCTGCCCGGCCGCCTCATGCCCGCCCAGCTCGGCGAGACGTACCCGGGTGCCGGGCACGTGGTGGACTACCTCACCGACTACGAGAAGCGCTACGACCTGCCTGTCCAGCACGGCACCCGCGTGACCGCCGTACGTCGCGACGCAGGCCGACTCCTGGTCGAAGCGGAAACCGGCACCTGGCGGGCCGGGGCGGTCATCAGCGCCACTGGTAGCTGGTCGCGGCCCTTCGTCCCCGCCATCCGGGGCCGATCCGTCTTCACCGGTCGGCAGCTGCACACGGTGAACTACCGCCCCCCGGCCGACTTCGCCGGGCAGCACGTGATCGTGGTGGGCGGCGGGAACTCCGGCGCCCAGATCGCCGCCGACTTCGCCCTGGACGGCAACGTCGATGTCACGTGGGTGACCCGGCGTCCGCCGCGCTTCCTGCCGGACGACATCGACGGCCGCGCCCTGTTCGACGTCGCCACCTCCCGCCGACGCGCCCTCGATGCCGGCCGCAGCGACACCGGCGGGGTGGCCTCGCTCGGCGACATCGTCGCCGTTCCGCCCGTCCGCGCGGCCCGCGACGCCGGGCTCCTGACCGTGAGGCCGATGTTCGACCGGCTCACCGCTACCGGTCTCCGGTGGGCCGACGGCAGCCGCGCCGAGGCAGACGCCGTCATCTGGGCCACCGGCTTCCGTCCGGTCCTGGCCCACCTCGCCCCGCTGAACTTGCGCGGTGCGCGCGGGCACATCCCCACCGCGGGAACCCGGGCTCTGGGCGAGCCGCGGCTGCACCTGCTCGGGTACGGCGACTGGACCGGTCCGGCCTCCGCGACCCTCATCGGCGTCGGCCGCCCGGCTCGGGATGCGGCCCGCGAGATCGCCGGGCTTGTGTGAGCGTGGTGGTAGCAGGCGGTACAGCCGTCCCTGGCCCGCCCGGCCGGTGCCGGGCGGGCCAGGGACTTTCGGCTACGCGACCTTGACCATGGTCTGGCCGCAGCAGCACGTCGGGTTCTGCTGGCCGCCGCAGGTGGCCGGGGCGCCCTTGGTCACCGTCAGCTCGCACCCGCAGTTCTCATCGGGGCAGCGATAGACCTCGCCCTCACGGAACGGCATTGCGCTCACCTCCTAGTTTCGCGTTTCTCTTCCGTCGCGAGCGACGCTAGAACCTGGCCCCGGGGGCAAGGTCAACACTGGAGGGGAGGAGGCGCACATGGCGATGCAGGGGATGACGATCGGGCAGGCAGCCAAGGCCGCCGGGCTCACACGCAAGGCCGTCCGGGTCTACGAAGCCAAGGGCCTGCTACCCGAGGCGGAGCGCAGCCAGGCCGGCTACCGGCTCTACAGCGAAGACGACGTCGAGCTGCTGACGTTCATCCGCCGGGCCCGCGCACTGGGCCTGCGCCTGGACGTCGGCGAGGTCCTGCACATCCGCCGCGGCGGAACCCCGCCGTGCGACGCTGTCCGCAACCTGCTCGACGCGCGCATCGCCGAGATCGACGCGACCATCACCGACCTCCTCGTCCTGCGCCAAACCCTTGCGGAGACCCGTCGGGGCGCCGACGACCGGCCGTGCGGCGAGCCGGCCACCGTATGCTCGATCATCGAGGACGCCTGAGTCCACCGCCGCCCCCTGGTGGCGTGCCGCCCTCGGCGAACCTCTGCTGAACCTGCTTGTTCTACGGCGACTGGACCCTGCTGGCCTCAGCCACGCTCGGTGTCGGCGGCCCCGCCGGAGACGCAGCAGCGCAGATCGCTCTGTCAGCGGTGACGGGCGAGCTTGATGGCGGAGACGAGCAGGATCACGGCCAGCAGGGGGATGAGCACCAGGTCCGGGAACACGCCCAGGAGTAGTCCGCCCAGCATCGCGCCGACCGTAGAACCCGCGACCATGACCAGGGTGAAGCGGAGGTTGGCGCCGAGGACGGCGAAGCTGCCGTCGCGGCTGTAGCGGGCGAACGCGACCAGCATGGTCGGCAGGGAGACCAGCAGGGAGAGGCTTCCGGCCGTCTTGATGTCCTGGCCGAACAGCAGCACGATCGTCGGGATCAGCAGCTCGCCCCCGGCGACACCCATGATCGCGGCGACCACACCGATGCCGAACCCGGCGACGACGCCTACTGGCACCTGTGCCCACAGCGGCAGGGAGAGAGTGCCCAGGGAAGTGATGTGGGTGGCCACTAGGGCGGCTGCCATGAGCACCATCAGCGCCGCCAGCACCTTGTAGAGGGTGGAGCTGCGCATGCGCACCGCCCAACTCGCTCCGGCCCAGGCACCGATCAGACTGCCCGCCAGCAGGTTGACCGCGACCGGCCAGCGTGCGGCCACCTCGGCGGCAGGGACCCCGGCCAGGCGAGCGGGCAGCGCAACGAGGACCACGACCAGGCTCATCGCCTTGTTCAGAATGACGGCCGAGAGCGCCGCGAACCCGAAAAGGCCGATCAGCAGGGGCAGACGGAACTCCGCCCCGCCCAGCCCGATCATCCCGCCCAGCACCCCGATGGCTCCTCCGGCACCGAACACCGCAGGTACTGAATGCGTCGCGCGCAGCGGAACAAGGCTCTGGTCAGTGGTCATGCCGGGCATCTTCTCTGTCAGCCGTCCCCGCCCGCTACGGCACAACGTCCCCTTCGGGCGAAGGCACCGCGTGCCCGGTCAGGATTCGTCCAGACCTCCGAGCACCGGCATCCGCGCTGCCACCGAATGCACACCCAGCGGCCTGCGTTCAGCCGATCGCTGGGCTGCGGCGCTCGACGAGGACGACGTCGCGCCAGACGCCGTGGTGGCGCCCGATCCGCTCCCGTGTGCCGATGACACGGAAGCCGGCACGCTGGTGGACGGCGAGGCTGGCGGTGTTCTCGGGCAAGATCCCGGACTGGATCGTCCAGATCCCCGCGCGTTCGGTGGAGTCGATCAGCGCCTTGAGCAGGGCGGAGGCGATGCCGCGGCCACGGGCGGCAGGGTCGACGTAGACGGAGTGCTCCACCACGCCCTCGTACGCGCAGCGGTCGGAGACCTTGCTCGCGGCAACCCAGCCCAGCACCACCCCGTTCGCGTCGAGTGCGGCGAAGCGGTGCCCGGGCAGCTTCGCGGCGTCGAACGCCTCCCAGCTCGGGGCGGCGGTCTCGAACGTGGCGTTGCCCTCATCGATGCCCGCTTGGTAGATCGCCAGCACCTGCTCGGCGTGCTTCGCCGCCAGCGGCACCACCACCGCGCTCAACGCCCCACTCACCACGGTTCCCCCTGTGACTGTTCGATCGTCAGGCCGCGGCCGGCAGCGTCAGCAGTTTGCCCATCGCGGCGAGCACCGACGGCTCGACCCGGTAGTAGACCCAGGTGCCGCGCCGCTCGGAGGTGAGCAGCCCGGCCTCCTTCAGCTTCTTCAGGTGGTGGGAGACGGTGGGCTGTGAGACGCCGACGTCGGAGATGTCGCACACGCACGCTTCCCCGCCTTCGTGCGAAGCCACGGCGGAGAACAGCCGCAGACGGACAGGGTCGCCCAGCGCCTTGAACATCCGCGCGGCCGTCTCGGCCTCCTCGGCGGTCATCGGGCGCTCGGTCAGCGGGGGGCAGCACGGCGCCACGCCCTGACCGTCGGGTTCGAGCAGCGGCAGCACCTTGGCGTTCGACATGCGCCTATGTTGACACATGTCGAACCAGTGGGGGTAGGTCCGTCACCGGCGCGAGAGATGGGCGGCCAGGCGTCGGGCGATGCGCTCCGCGTCCCGACCGACGCCGCGCAGCGAGTTCGACGACAGGCTGCGCTGCCATTCCAGCCCGACGAACGCCAGCCCCAGCACGCCGGTGGCGAGGCCCTCGCGGTGCCGTGGGTTCCCTACGGCGTCGAGAGCGCCGTCGAGGCCGGTGAGGTAGGGCAGGTCTGGGCGGTAGCCGGTGGCGAACACGATCGCGTCGACCTCCTCCCGCTGCCCGTCGGGCCATACGAGCTTGGTTCCGTCGGCAGTGGTGAACATCGGGCGGCGAGTGGGCCGCCCAACGGCCAGGGCGGCCCGGTAACGGCCATCATCAAGGACCGGCTGCGCCGGCGGGCGCGCCAGGAACCGGCCGAGGGGCGCGGTGTCCAGGCCGGTACGGGCCGTCCAGAAGTGCAGGTCGCGGCCGAGGACGCGCTGAGCGGCGAACTTCACCGGTCCGCGGGTGGCGAGCGTGACGCGGGCGGTCTTGGCGAGCTCGACGGCGATCTGCACCGCGGAGTTCCCGGCCCCGACCACGACCACCCGACTGCTGGAGAAGGGGGCGGGACTGCGGTAGTCCGCGGCGTGCAGCACCTGCCCGGTGAACTCCTGAAGGCCCGGCAGCGCGGGCCGGTGCGGGTGTCCGAACGTCCCGGAGGCCGCCACGACGGCCCGCGCGGACAGCCGGCCGCCGCCCTCCAGCTCCACTGCGAAGCCGTCGCTGGTGCGGCGGACAGCGGTGACGCGGCAACCCGTGCGGATCTCGGCGTCCAGGCGGTCGGCGTAGGCGGTGAGGTAGGCGACGACTTCGTCGCGGTGCGGGTAGCGGTCGCGGTCGGCGCCGGGGAATGGCATCCCGGGCAGGGAGCTGTACCGGGCGGGCGAGAACAGCGTGAGGCTGTCGTAGTAGTGCGGCCACGACCCGGCCGCACGGTCGGACGCCTCGAACACCACCGGCCGCAGCCCGCGCCTCAGGAGTGCGTGGGCGGTGGCGAGTCCGGACTGGCCGCCGCCGATGACGGCGACGTCGATGTGCTCCATGAGTAATCCCCCCTGGTTTCGACGGATGTCTATGTTGACGCTCATCAATACAGATGTCATGCTGGGCCGCGCAAGCCATCGACAGATGTCGAACCACGCAAGGAGTCGCCGTGAACGCGCCCGCCACCACTGAGCTGCCCGTCGTCGTGATCGGGGCCGGCCCCGCCGGACTGGCCGCCGCCGCCCACCTTCTCGACCAGGGCATCGAGCCCCTGGTCCTGGAAGTCCGCCAGAAGGCCGGCGCAGCGGTGCGCGAGTGGTCGCATGTGCGCCTGTTCTCCACCTGGGGCGAGGTCGTCGACCCCGCCGCCGAGAAGTTGCTGGCGCCCACCGGCTGGACCCGCCCCGACCCGGCCACCTACCCCTCCGGCGGCGACTGGGCCGACCTCTACCTGCAGCCGCTCGCCGACGTACTCGACGATCGCGTCCGCACCGGCGCACGCGTCACCGGCGTCTCCCGCACCGGCCGGGACCGCATCGTCGACGCCGACCGCGAACAGCAGCCGTTCGTCGTGCACGTCGCCCACGCCGACGGCCGTGAGGAGCGCCTCTTCGCCCGCGCCGTCATCGACGCCTCCGGCACCTGGACCACGCCCAGCCCGGCCGGCGGCAGCGGACTGCCCGCGCTCGGTGAGAAGGCCGCCGCGGACCGGATCACCTACCGCGTCCCGGACCTCAAGGACCCCGCCGTCCGCGCCCGGTACGCGGGCAAGCGCACCGCCGTCATCGGCTCCGGCGCCTCAGCCTTCACCGCACTCGCCTACCTCGCCGACCTCGCCAAGTCCGACGACGGCTCGGGAACCAAGGGCGTGTGGATCCTGCGCCGCGGCATCTCCGGCTCCACCTTCGGCGGCGGCGAAGCCGACCAGCTCCCCGCACGCGGGGCCCTGGGCCTGGCGGCCAAGGCCGCCGTCGACGGGGGACACGCGGACGCGGTCACCGGCTTCCGCACCGAGGCGATCGAACGCGACACCGACGGCCGCCTGATCCTGGTCGGCGAGGACGGCCGCCGCCTGGACCCGGTCGACGAAGTGATCGTGCTGACCGGCTTCCGCCCCGACCTGTCCTTCCTGGACGAGCTGCGCCTGGGCCTCGACGAGCGCCTCCAGGCACCCGTCGCCCTGGCTCCGCTGATCGACCCCAACCAGCACTCCTGCGGCACCGTTTACCCGCACGGCCACCGCGAGCTCTCCCACCCCGAGCAGGGTGTGTACCTGGTCGGGATGAAGTCCTACGGCCGCGCCCCGACGTTCCTCGCGATGACCGGCTACGAGCAGGTCCGCTCCGTCGCCGCGGCGATCGCCGGCGACCTCGACGCGGCCGACCGCGTGGAACTCACCCTGCCCGAGACCGGAGTATGCGGCGGCGCCGGCCTATTCGACGCCCCTGACGCCCAGGAAGGCGACGGCGGCGGCTGCTGCGCGCCCGCGCCGCAGCTCGTCCAGCTCGGCGCCCCCGTCACGGTCGGGGCGGCTGCCGAGCAGGCCCCGGCAAGCGGCTGCTGCGGCTCGTGACCAACCTCAGTACCCGAGGCGGCGGGGCCGCGACCGGAACAGGGGACCGGTCGCGGCCCCGCGCCGCCCTGCCCGCCCTCTGCGCCACGCAGATCGTGAGCTGGGGCATCGTCTACTACGCCTTCCCCGTCCTCAATCCGCAGATCACCGCCGCGACGGGGTGGCCGGCCGGGGCGACCACTGCGGCGTTCTCGCTCGGTCTCGTCGTCTCCGCCCTCGCCGGGATCCGCGTGGGGCGCATCCTCGACCGGCATGGCCCGCGCGCTGTCATGACCGCCGGTTCCGTGCTCGGCGTCGTCAGCCTGCTGACCGTGGCCGCATCCCCCAACCTGCTGCTGTTCTTCTCCGGTTGGATGTTGGCCGGGCTTACGATGGCATCCACCTTCTACCAGCCGGCTTTCGCCGCCCTCACCCGCTGGTGGGCCCCCGACCATGTGAGGGCCCTGACGATCGTCACCCTCGCGGGCGGCCTCGCGTCCACCGTCTTCGCACCCCTGACAGCTCTGCTGGCCGAGCACTTGTCCTGGCGCCACACCTACCTCGTGCTCGCCGCCATCCTCGCCACCGTCACGATCCCCGCCCACGCCCTGGCCCTACGCGCACCCTGGCCCGAGGCCCCAACCGCCCCTGCACACGCGGCCGCAGGCGCCGCCGAGGTCGGGCGCAGCCGACCGTTCCTCCTGCTCGCCGCCGCCTTCACCTTGTCCAGCTTCGCGATGTACGCCGTCGTCGTCGCCCTCGTCCCGCTCCTGTTGGAACGCGGGTACACCACCAGCCAGGCCGCCTGGGCCCTCGGCATCGGCGGCGCCGGACAGACCCTCGGCCGCACCCTGTACGCAGCCCTTGCACGCCGCACCACCGCAACGGCCCGCACAACGATCCTCATCGCCCTCGGGGGCAGCACCACCGCCGCCTTCGCCGCCACCCCCGGCCCGTACGTCCTGCTCATCGCCGTGTCGATCGTTGCCGGCATGGTCCGCGGCAACCTCACCCTTCTCCAGGCCACCGCCATCACCGACCGCTGGGGCGCCGCGCACTACGGCCGACTCTCCGGACTCCTCGCAGCACCAGCCACCACCGCCGCAGCCCTTGCGCCGTTCGCAGGCGCCGCCCTCGCCACACCCCTGGGCGGCTACGGACCGCTCTTCTTTCTCCTGGCCGGCCTTCCCTTCGTCGCCGCGCTGGTCGTGCCGTGGGGCAGTCCCGGGAAGCGCTCGGAATCACGTTGCCGATGGGACCCGCATACTCGGGCCCTGCCAAGACCACGTGGCACATAAAATCGAACACGTGCTTGAATCTGGCCATGAGTGCAATCCCCGACGACCTCGCTCGCGCACAAGAGGTGTGGTGGGCCACCTACGGGCGGCTCGCGGCACAACCGCACACCGCGGTCCGGAGACAACTGATCCACCTGTCTTCGGAGGTGCTGTTCCACCCGCACTGGCAGGGTCGATGGTCGGCGGCATGGGCAGCGCTGCACGGTGCACGCAATGTCCGAACTACCTCCTGACCCACCCCGGCTCCGGGAGATCCTGGCGTACTTGGACGGGCAGCTCGCCAAAACCGAGACCATCGCCATTTTCCTGCGCCTCCAGCGAGACAAGGTCAAGATGGCCCTGTCTCGCGCCGAAGCTCCGGCCCAGCCGGAACGACCGAGGGGCAACGTGAAGGATGGCGGCCGGCTCACAGGCTTCGCCCAGCCGTCGGCGAAGTCGGGCTACGTGGTCCAGCAGAAGCGGACGCCGCATGGACCCGAACCCACCTTCATCCACCTCGCCGACTGCTCGATGATCGAAGGCACGCCGCACCGGATCAGGCCAGATGAGGCGCGGGCTGCCCTCGCCGACCCGAACATCGAGCCGTGCCAGTTCTGCCGCCCTGACACCGAGCTGGGCATAGACCTGGCTTGAGCTTCCCGGTCGACGAGCGAGCTGCCCCTCCAAGGTGACCGGACGTACATTCGGACACATGGACGAGATGCCACAGCGCATCGCCCCTTCAACAGACCGGACCGCCACCGCTGTTCTGCTGGACTGTGTCCCAATCAGGTCGACTACTGTGCGCGCTGCCAGGGGTTGACGCGACGCTACGGGCCCAACGCCCAGCTCGCCTGCCGGGCCTGTCAAGCCGTCGAGGCTGCCGAGGATGGCTCAGGCTTATCCGCGGCCGTCACCCAGCGGTTGGCACAGCTCCATGCCCGAAAGCGGCAACGTCCCCAGGCGTCATGTCCTCGCGAAGTCGCACGTACCGCGCGGGATGCCTCCAGACCCCTCGATCCTGGGCGGTGTCCACGTATATCTCGGCGACCAGCTCAGGCTCGACCAGGACGACGTCCAGCGGGGTACGGGAACCCCATGTCGTGGTGAACCGGACGCCCTCCCACGGGTGCCCCCTCTTGGCCGCGATGAGATGATCGGCTAGATGCCGGAGTTGGCCGGGCTGCAGCTGTGTGCTGCGGGCGACGGCCCGCAGGATCCCGTCCCGATCGTATCGGCCCAGCACAAGGCTCCGCGGGCGGCGCAGCGTGCCGGTGATCGCGCCGATGATGCCCTCGGTGGTGTCCCGTCTGCGGATCTTGATGAGTGCGCGGGCCCCGGGTAGGTAGTGCTGCTGGCTTCCCCGGATGATTAGTCCCTCAAGGCCGGGCACCTCCGTCCAGGACATCAGCCATTCCTGGGCCATAGCCACATCACCGGTCTCCGGGCAAAGCGTCCACGGGTCGACCAGGTGGTGTTCAGCGAAGACCGTCTCCAATCGCGCCCGGCGTTCGCGGTACGGCGTCCGCAACAGCTCATGACCGTCGATCTGGAGGGCATCGAACACAACGAAGTGGGCCGGCATCTGCTCAGCAAGCCGGGCGGCGGTCCGCCGCTGGGACGCCGCGCGCCGTTGCAGGGCCTCGAACGACAGATGCTCACCGGCCCACACCAACAGTTCGCCGTCGAGGACCAGCCCGTCGGGCAGCCGGGCGGCGGCGTGCACTAGGTCGGGGAACCGGGCCTGGATCAGCGCCCCGCGCCGGGACTGGATGAGCACGGGTCCGGGGGCCGGGCAGGGGGTGAACACGAGGGCTCTGAAGCCATCCCATTTCGGCTGGAATACCGGCTCGCCGGGAAGCGCGCTGGGCGGTGGCAGCTGGTCACGGGCCTGCGCCAGCATCGGTTCAACCGGCGGTTGCAGCACCATGCACCCGGTCTACGGCACCACGGCCGGGACCGCGAGCCGTGCGTGAGATCTCGTCGCGTCGCTCATACGTGACAGCAGAGGTCGACAGGGCCGCCGCCTCTCTCAGCTTCCTGCTGCCTCGCGTCAAGAGCAGACTTCCCGCCAGCGCCGCACACTTTCAGTCAAGTTGCTGGCCAGTTTGCTGGAATTTATGAATTTCCCGCCGTCGTTTGCTGGAATACACCCATGGCTGTCGCTGAATTCGATAAGCGCAGCTCACGGGCTCCACCCAGCCACTAAGGAGCCTGCGGAGGCTGCGTTTTAATCTCTTCGGCATGCCCAAAAACAGAACAATAAACCCACTTGAGGGCCGTTTGCCCTGGTCAGAGGCCAGACCCATGCTCTGCGGCATGGCACACGTCGTCACCAGTGGCGCCCTGGAACTTTTCGGCTTCCTGGGCCTCTTGATCACTCTCGCAGCGTCTCTTCTGCGTCAGCTCCCAGACCTCCTGTCAGCTTGGCGCGACGTAAAACGCGCTCTCCGCTCAACATCGCGAGACGCGAATGCCGACGACAGCCGGACCTCCTAGCGCCGCCGGCACTCGTTCGGCGAGCCTGACCCGGCCCGGAGTTATCGACAGGGTCGGTAACGTGTCGGTCTCCGGTGTTCCGAGATGCCTGGGTGAAGGCCGCCGCCCACAGATGGGCTGAACAGCCGAGAGCCCCCGGTCCGCGAGGATCCGGGGGGCAATTGGGCGCTGTGCTCAGATTGGGTCAGTTGGCGCCAGGGGTGTCCTCACTGTCGGTCCTGGCTCGCCGCCGAGCGGCAATGACGGTGGTGGTGCCGCCGAGGAGAAGGAGTCCAGCGCCGCCCAGGAGGTACGGGCTGGCGTCGGCGCCGGTGTGGGCCAGGGAGCCGACCGGGGCCGTGGGCGATGCATCATCGGTCTCGTCCTGCACCGGGGCGGCCGAAGGGGCGGCGTCGGGTGTGCCAGAGGTGGCCGGGCTGGGCCCAGATCCGCCGGAGGTTCCGCTGGTCGGCTTGTCCCCTGGTGTGGAGGGGATGTGGGCGGGCTTCTTGGTCGGTGTGGGATTCGGCGAGGACGAGCGCTTCGAGTTGGTGACGGTTATGGTGACCGGGTCGCCTGGGCCTGCGGTGAAGGGCTTGGTGCGCGTGTCGAGGTCGTATCCGGCGGGAGCCTCGGTCTCCTTGATCCAGAACTCGGCCTTCCGGGTGCTCACCGGCAGGTCACCGGTGACCGTTCCCTTGGGCCCGGTGGTGAGGGTGAGCAGGGTCGTATCGCCGCTGCCGATGTTCACGGTGGCGCCGGGCAGGAGCTTGCCGGTCTTGTCGTCCTTGGCCTGGAGCAGGACGTGGCCGGACTTGAACGGGGCGACGATGGCCAGGCGAGTGGTGCCACCGGGTGTGACGATCACGTCCTGGTCGGCGACGACGTCGTAGAGGGGGCTGCCGGCGGCGGTCTCCTTCAGCCGGTAGACGCCCGGGGCGAGGCCCAGGAAGGTCAGCGTTCCCTGTGCGTCGGTTGTGCCGTGCCCGGCCTCCTGGCCGGTGGCGTCGAGAAGCAGATATGTGGCGCCTTGGACAACGTCTCCGGCCGGGTCCTTCGTGGTGAGCGTGACACTTCCGGCATCGGGTGCCGGAGTCTCGGTGAGGGTGGTGCTGGAGGGCGTCGGCTGGGAGGGCTGTGCGGTCGCTGCCGGTGCCCAGGTAAGGGTGCCGACCACCGCGGCGGCGATGGCAGTGGAGCGGACGGTACGGGGGTGCACGAAGAGGTCCTTGGTGGCGGGTACTGGCGTTAGCGGGTTCGGCTCATGGCCGCTCTTGGAGGCGACGTAGCGACCGGGGGAAACAGCTTGTTCTGCTTGGCCGTTGTGGTCGCTATGGAGACGTAGTGGCGCGTGAAGAAAGGGATGTCCTTCACGGTGCGCTATACCGGTTCGGTGGAAAGCAGGGAAGCGGTGAACGCGGCGACCAGCGCGACGGGGGTTGTTGGTGAGAACTGCACGCGCCAGTCGGGGTTGGCCGGCTGGCCGCCCCAGATCCGCCAGGACGGCGCGAGGTCGGAGCTGGGGGTCCTGTCGTACTGGTGCTGCATCCCGCTCAGGGCGTCTGGGGCGAGGAAGGTCTGGGTGCCGTCGGTCTTGATCGTGTGCCTCCAGCCGTGGGCGAGCAGCGGGACGTACGCCTCCTGCGCTGACGTCTGGGACTGGAACAGATGATCTTTGTCGCTGTGTCGGTCTTCGAGGTACAGGTCGAGTAGTTCGCTGTGCACGTCGCCGAGCAGCTCGACCGGCGTGGTGGCGTCAGAGGTGATCTGCCAGGTGGCCGGGCCGAAGGGGTCGCGGTGTGCGGCGGTGATCCACTGCATGTGGCCCCGCCTGTTGGGGTCGAGAACGTAGCCGGTACGGAGCCGAAGGCACGGACTGCACGCGACCGCCCCTTCCTCCTTTGAAGGCTGATGCAGGGACCAGTCGTCGTCGACGGGGAAGGGCCAGATGGCTCGGAAGTCGACCGAGCCGGGACCCGCCAGGTGGCGGGGCAGAACGCGCACCGTCTGATCACGGTCGAGGTCTTCGAAGGGGTCGGGCAACAGAAAGGGATCCTGTCTGTGGGATTTTCGTGGTCAGCGGGCCCTCGCGGCGCTGCGTTGAGCCGCCGGCGACGGGACCGGCCGCGCCGTCCGGCCCGCGGCACGGCTGAGGGCGGGTGCCGGCCACGTACCGGGGAACCACACAGCGCTGTACTGCTCGATCGCATCGCGCAGGCCGTTGGTGTGGGCACCTTCCCATGGCACCCAGTCGGGGCGGTCCTTGAACTCCTTGAATGTGCCGTAGCCCGAGTTGTGCGGCTGAACGCCGCGCGTGGAGTCGCGGTGATCGAAGGTCTTGTGATCGGCGAACCGCAGGACGGTGACGTCGAGTTGCCCGCGGTCCTGGTGGAGGGTGGCAAGGCGGAGGCCGACGTACTCGTTGGCCCACTGGGTGGGACTGAAGTCGATCCGCAGCCGCAGCGGGCCCCCGGACACGGGGGTGGCGTAGTAGGTGTCGCCGACAACGGCGCTGTCAGCGAAGGGCAAGTCGAGTTGGGCGAAGAACTCGCGGGCGTGCATGGCCATGTGGGTCTCCCGGTGACGTCAGCGGCGTGGCCCGGCCAGCACGGGGCGGCTGGTGGTGCTCCAGCGCGGGACGCTGGCAGCGGGCCGGGCGGTCGGGCGGCGGGCGATGGCACGCTGGACGTCGAGCGGGGTCGGAGCCAGCGGGCTCGGCGGGACGATGGAGGTGACCTGGGCCTTGCTCTTGACGTAGCTGTAGGTGACCTCGCGCCAGCGGGGCAGCGGCGCCGGGTCGGAGATGCACTCGGTGACGGCCTTGAGCAGGGCGACGGGGGTGTCGGTGCTGGCGGTGGCGTACCAGTAAGGCCGGTCGATAGAGGTGCCGGCCCACAGCTGCCAGCGTGCCTCCCGGGTAGTCAGCTCGGTTTCCGGGTCGAGGTCGCCGGTGGTGTATTCAAGCCCGGCCAGCTTGTCGGGTGACTGGACGGCGAAGACGCCCCAGCGGGGCCGGTCTATGAGCCAGCCCCGGTTGATCAGTGGTGCGACCGCGAGGAAGGGGTCATGGTCCTTGTTCCCGGAGAGGGGTCTGGCCAGGTAGCTGTCCGGCCCCTGCTGATACGCCTCCGCGAGCGTGGTGGTGAAGGCGGTGACGAACTCCGTCGGGCAGGAGTCGTTGAAGCACACGCCCCAGACGGGCGGGCCGAAGGGGTCTTTGTAGGCGTTGATGCGCCACAGGCCGTCGTCCTCGCCCTCGGGGAGGTAGCCGAGGCGGACCTTGTTGTCGGGCGCGGTCAGGTAGGCGTTGCCCAGATCGTCGTGGCGGAGTTCCCAGCCGAGGTTGCGCAGCGGGTCGAGGCCGGGATTGCCGATCGCGGTGGCGCGGGCAAGGTAGCGCGGGGAGACGTAGACGTCCCCGTCGATGGTGTCGTCGTGAGGTAGCACAGGATCCTGGGACGGTGAGGTGGGGGCGGTTCACGCCGTGGGGAGCAGTGCCGCTTCAAGGACGGCGGGCCGGCCGGTGTAGTGCAACGCGGTCAGCCCCAGGCTGCGAGCGGCCTGGCAGTTGTCGGCGCGGTCGTCTACGAACAACACGCGCTCCGGGTTGCGGGCGCCGGTGGCCGCGAGGGCATGGTGGTAGGCGGACGGGTCGGGCTTGCACGCCTCCAGCCGGGCCGAGTACAGGGCCTGGGTCATCAGCTGCTGCCAGTCGTGGGTGTCGAGCACGTCGCTGAGGTGGCGGGGTGCGTTGGACAGGAGCACCATCGGCAGTCCCGTCCGGTGGACGCGGCGAAGGACGGCCAGGACGTGCTCGTCCGTTCCGGTCCACATGTCGGTGTCCGCGGTGAGGAGTTCGCGCAGGAGCCGGGGGCCGGGGTGGGAGCCGAGGACGCGGGCCCAGTACGCCATGTCGCTGAGCTGGCCGGCGTCGTAGGGTTCGCGGGCACTCCAGAAGGCGCGCTGGAATCCGGTGAGGTCGTCGTCGGGCCAGGACGCGGTGCGAGCGAGGCGGAGCCACTGGCTGCGGGTGGGCTGCAGGCCGATGACGCCGTTGTAGTCGAGGATCACGGCGTCGAGGCCGGTGTGGCGGGTCAAGAGGTGGTGTTCTCCAGGGCACGGTGGGCGAGGAAGGCGATGGCGGCTGCCAGGAGGGCGGGCAGCAGCAGGGCCGCGGGCAAGGTGGTGGTGCTGGCGAGGGCACCGATGAGTGCGGGGCCGGCCAGCAGGCCGAGGTAGCCGGTGACGGAGACCGTGGCCACGGCCTTCGGTCCGCCGGTCCCGGCAGCGGTGATCAGGCAGGGGACCGTGCCGGACAGGCCGAGTCCGAAGACCGTCCAGCCGGCCAGTCCCGCGGGCACGCTGTCGGCCAGGACACCGATCGTCAGGCCGGTGGCGGCGAGCAGTGCGCCTGCACGGACCACGGTGGGGGCGCCGAAGACGGCGGTGAGCCGGTCGCCGCTCAGCCGTCCCAGGGCCATGGCCGCGCTGTAGAGGGCGAACGCGCTCGCTGCGACGGCCGTGGTGGCGCCCAGGGAATGAGCGTGCACGGCGGCCCAGTCGGCTGCCGCCCCCTCCCCCAGCAGACTTGCGGCCGCCAGTGCACCCAGCAGCCACAGCCTCGTGGGCGCCAGTGTCGCCTGGGCAGCGCCTGAGCCGGCGTTGTTGGACGTCAGAGGTTGATCAGTGCCGTGCAGGGCGAGGGTGCTTGGTCCGGCAGCGAGCACAGCAGCGGTCAGCGTCAGGCCGGTGACGAGGAAGAGGGTGTGGTGGCTGGTCGTGGCGGTGGCTGCGGCAAGGGTGGCGGCGCCGAGCGCGCCGAGGGAGTAGGCGGCGTGCAGGGAGGACATGATGGGCCGACCGTAGGCGTTCTGGCAGCGCACCGCCGCGGAGTTCGCGGCGACGTCCAGGACGCCGTGCGCGATGCCGAAGGCGAGCGCCGCCGCGAGCAGCGAGGCCAGGGTGCGGCACTGGCCCAGCACGGCGAGAGCCCCGGCGAGGCCGACAACTCCGCCCATCAGAAGCACGGGAAGCCGCTCTGGCCGGGCGAAACGGCCACCGGTTCGCAGGCCGGCGACCATGCCGAGGGCAGCGGCGAGCAGGACCCAGGACAGCTGGGCGGTGCTGAGGTGGGCGGCGTGCTGGACGGCGGGCATCCGGGCGCCCCAGATGGCCATCACCACGCCCAGGCCGAGGAAGTAGCCGGTCAGCAGCATCCGGCTGCGGCGGGCAGCGGTGGTGGGACGGCTCACGCGGCGCGACCTCCGGTGCCAGACGCATCGCCCGCGAGGGGTGCGATGTCGATGTGGAGGCGGCGGGCGGCCTGTTCGGCGCGTGCTCGTGCGAGGTCGGCGGTGGGGGCGGTGGTGATCAGGTAGCCGATGCGGGCGGTGAACATGGTGCCGCCGTCGGCCGGGAGGAGGAGTGGGTCTCCGGCCTGGTGCTGGAAGTGGACGCGTTCCAGCCAGCGCGGGCAGATGCCGTCGAAGTAGACGCGGCGCAGGGTGCCGGAGACGTCCGGGTAGATCAGCTGGATCGCGGCGGCCGAGGAGCGGTTGGGGGTGAGATCGGGTGCCCGGCCGCAGGCGATGTCGGCGGCGGCGCGCGGCAGGTCGATGCCGGTCGCCAGGTGCACGAGGTGGCCGATCATGTCGCCGGCGATCCGGCCGTTGACCTCAACCAGCCTCGGCTGGCCGTCGACCAGGCGCATCTCGACATGGCTGACACCGTCGGTGATCCCCAGAGCGCGGATCGCGGCGCATGCTGCGGGGGCGACCACGTCGAGCAGCGGATCGGCGGCGTCCACCACGTGGGCCAGTTCCTCGAAGTACGGCGGTTCGCTGACCGTCTTGCGGGTCACCGCGACCACGGTGGTCTTGCCCCGGTAGGTGACGCACTCCACCGACACCTCCGGCCCGTCGAGATACTCCTCGACCAGCACGCTCGTGCTCTCCTGCCCCAGACCGGCGGCCTTCTTGGCGAACGCGTACGCGGCCGTGAGCTGTCCGGGGGTGTCGGCGCGGATCACGCCGATGCTGGCCGCGTGCGCGGCTGGCTTCAGCACGACCGGGTAGCCGATCCGCTCGGCCGCCGCCTCGGCCTCGGCCTCGGTGCGTACCGTCACCGAGGCGGCCGACGGGACCCCGTGCTGGGCGAAGAGGCTGCGCGAGACGGCCTTGTTGCGGCACGCCTGCATGACCTCGGGGGCGATGGTGGGCAGGCCGAGCCAGCGCGCGAGGCGGGCGACGGGGACGAGGTACCACTCGGTCCAGGTGAACACGCCTGCCAGGTCGTAGCGGTCGGCCAGCGCCTGCCCGGCGGCCGACAGCTGTACCGGGTCGGCCGGGTCGGGCACCACCACGCAGTCACGGAGATAGGTCACCTCCCACGACGGCTCCTCACCGGTGATCAGGACGACGTCGTAGGCGGCGGCCACGGACTGGAGGCAGTAGCCGCGGTACGCCTCGGCTTCCATGTCGGCGGCGGCGACGACCAGGACGACAGGACGGTGGGACAAGTACGAACTCCTCAGAGATCAACGGGGAATGAAGGGGCCGAGGGAGGCTTTACGGGCTGCGTCGGCGGCGGACCTCGATCACGGACGCCCACTCCGGGTGAGCGGCGAGCAGCCTGCGCGCGTAGAGGGCGGTGTAGTTGTTGTTCAGGCCCTTGACCCCTGCTGGCTGGCGCCAGCGCAGGGCCTCGAACAGCGCCTTCATCCCGACTCGCTTGGCTCCGGCGGCAAGACGTTCCTCAACGAGCCGTTCCAAAGACCGGTAGATCCACGGGTACTGGGCGTCAAAGGCGCGGAACTGTTCGGTGATCGTGGGTCCGTCCCGGTACAGGAAGTCGAGGCCGGGCAGTCCGTCCTGCACGGTGGAGGGCATGCGTGCAGCGGTTCCTTTCGGGGTGGGGTTCAGGCGGGCGTGGCGCGCAAGGTGCGCAGCCGGGCGAAGGCGGTTAAGAGGCCGAGGGCCTGCATGAGGGCGGTGACGGTGACGGCGTGCCCGATCTGGGCGGGCGGGACGACCGCGACGAGCAGTCCGGCGGCGGGAAAGGGCACCAGGAGCAGCAGGATGGTCATGCTCAGGGTGCTGCCGAAGACCTCGGGCGGGATGAGGTGGGAGCGCAGGGTGCGCAGGACGACGGTGAGGCCGCCTTCGCCGGCCATCAGCGCGGCGATCAGCAGGACATATTCGTGGTAGGTGTCGGCCTTGGCGACCGCGAGGGTGGCTGCCGCGGCAAGGGCGGCTGCGGTGGCGCCGACCGGCCACAGCCCCCACCGGTCGATCGCCCGGCGCGCGAGTGCGATGGCGAGCAGGGACGCGACAGCGGCGGCGGACCAGATGAGTCCAGCGTCGGCGCTGGAGCGGCCCAGCTCGGTGACCACGATCACCGGCATCGCCGCCTGCAACAGGGCGATGGCCGTATTGGAGACGAGCAGGCCGCCCACCAGCCAGGCCAGGGCCGGAAGGGCACGCAGAGTGCCCCAGCCGGCCCGCACGCCACTCCTGCTCGCGGTGGAACCGCTCGGCGCGGTCGTCCGGCGCGGAAGCAGTGCGGCGGCGAGCAGTGAGAGGGCGGCGAGCGTGCTGAGCATGAGCGCCGGTCCGCCGTACTTCAGCAGCACGCCGGAAATGAGAGGGCCGGCCAGCATGGCGGTCTGGTCGATCCCCAGCAGGACAGACTGCACCCGGTGCGCCCGTGATCCGGCTGTCCGGCTCGCTTCGCCGCCAGCCGTTTCCGCAGCGATGTAACTGCACTCCGTGAGGAAGCCGCTGACCGGGGCGAGCGCCATCACGGTGACCGCCGCCGGCACCCCGACGTCAGGCGCCGCCAGCAGGAGCGCGGCCAGCAGGACGGCAAGAGCTCTGCCGACACACGCGGTACGGAAGATACGGGAGACGCCGTGGCGGTCGACGAGGGAGCCGGCCACCGTGAACGCCACCAGGCGCGGCATCCACTCCAGCGCGAACGCGACGCCCGTCAGGGTTGCCGACCTTGTCGTCGCGACCACGATGAGCGGGATGCCATAGGTGGTCATCGCGAACGCGGCACCGTCAGCCGAGCGGGGCAGGTAGACGCTGCGGAACAAGGAAGGGTGGTCGGCGTGCCGGGCTCTGCCAGCCCTCAAGCGGCCAGCACGGGCTCGGCGCCCTGGACAAGCTGCGGGTTCTCGTGCAGCCACTGGGTAAGAAGGTCGCCGCCCGGGCTGGCATGCTTCTCACCGGTCTCGATAACCGGAGCGCCTTCCCGCCCCTCCTGCGAAGTGAGAGCGGTAGGCACGGCGTAGAGCGAGAGGGCGTGCTGGACGCGGCTGGTGAAGTCGCAGACCGGAGCCGGAAGGCCGTGGTGGCGCGCCCAGCGGGCCATCGCGTCGTAGACGTCGGCCAGGCCGGATCCGGACGGTGTCAGGGTGAGCCCGGCACCAGGCCGGTTGTGGACCAGCCGGAGAGCGCGGGCTTGTTCGACGGAATGCCGCAGCTGAGGGACTGGCAGGTCGGGGAGGGTGCGGGTCAGGCTGCGCGGCGGGATGGGGCCGTTGTCGTCGATCTCGGTGACAAGGCGGATCAGGCCGGGCGCGGACAGCACCGTGCAGGCGTGCCGGATGGCGGCTGGGGTGAGAGTGGTCATCGGCGCGGTGCTCCAGTGGGCAATGCCGCCAGCGGGCGGGGCGGGGTGGCGTGGGAGAACAGGGCGTTGCGTTGCCAGGCCGGCGGCGGTGTCCGATCGGTCTTGGTTGATGCGGGCGGGGTCGCCGGAGTGGCAGTCCGCGCTTGGCTGCTGAGCCACATCCGCTGTTGCGGTGCGGCGCTGGTCTGCCCCCAGACCGGGTGCTGGCTGGCCTGGGTGAGGGGCTGGCCGGCGGACCATGCCGACAGGGCGCCCAGGACGGGCCCGAGACCGTCGCCGGCGGCGGACAGGCGGTAGGGCTGGCCGATCCCATCGGTTGTGATGAGACCGTCGTCCACAAGCTGCCGCAGCGGCGGGTAGATGTTGGTCCAGTCGCTGCCGGGAATGACCGTCTGGGCCAGAGCCCGGCCGCTGGCTTGTCCACGGACCTTGAGCGCCCACAGGATCGCGGCGGCGTGCCGCCGGGTCAGGAGCGTGAGGCTGTCCTCGATCTGTTCGATCGCGGTCAGCGGCTGGTCCGGTTGTTCGAGGTACTGCTCGGCCCAGGTGACGATCAGCGGCAGGACCGGCAGCAGCGCGGTGGCACGGTCGGTATGCCCATAGGTGACGTGCCGCGGGGTGTGCTCGTTTCGCTGGACGAGACCGGCCTCGCACAGCTGCCGCACCTTGGGGTGCAGCTGGCCGTCGCGTAGCCAGGACACCTTGGCCGCGAGTTCGCTGTAGCGCAGCGACTGCCCGTTCAGGGCGAGCAGGATCCGCACGTTCCAGCGTGGAGTGATCATGGCGAGTGCCTCGGTGACCCGGGCTATGTCCGTATCGGTGTCGGGAGGCAGACCGGTCAGGGCCAAGGGGGAACTCCTGTGTGAGTGACGGGGTCAGCGGCTCGGAACGGCGCTCGTGGCCGCAGCGGAGGGGGCCGCGGCCACTGCGGTGGGGGGCGAGGCCAGGGACGGCTCGGGCTCGACGC
The DNA here is from genome assembly GCF_033794725.1 of Streptomyces sp. ID05-39B. NCBI lineage: Bacteria > Bacillati > Actinomycetota > Actinomycetes > Kitasatosporales > Streptomycetaceae > Streptomyces > Streptomyces sp. ID05-39B. Next base: position 39,315 of record NZ_JARGEF010000020.1, read on the forward strand.
GCACGAGGCTCCGCAGCACAGCCGACGCCGTTGCGGCCTGGGCGTCTCGTACGGCGACCGCTTCGGCCAGCCGGCGGGCGCAGTCGAGTACGTGCGGCACCTCGTGGGTGGTGATGTGCCGCTCGGGGTGCATGAGCTGAGCGAGGCGCTCGCGGTGGAAGGCGATGCTGCGCTCGGCGAAGGCGAGCGTGTCGTGCAGGCCGAGGAGGGCGGAGAGCATGCCGGGCGGCTGGTCCTGAGCATGGGAGGTGAGGGCGGCGAGCGGGGCGCCGAAGAGGTCCTCGATCCGTCCGGCGATCTCGGCGGACGTCGGGGGGGTCAAGCGGAAGCCTTCACAGTCGGCGGCCCCGGGCCGCCCCGGCACCCTTGGGCGCCCGGGCGGCCGATGGCAAGACGGTGGCGAGGGTCGGCTGTACGGTGCGGACAGCCCGGGCGCGCTGCCCGGGTGGGGGCATGGTGCGCAGCAGGTCGTCCAGCGCGGCCCGGTAGCCGTCACGGGCGTCGAGCGCCGCCTCCAGCCACTGCGCGTCCATCCGCAGGTCCTCGGCGAAAAGCTCGTCCATGTCACGGTCCGCGGCCATCGCCTCGTGTACGCGGTCTCGGACCCGGGCGACCTGCGCCTCGGCCAGAGCCAGGAAGGAGCGAAGCTCCAGGGCCCGGGACAGCGCCGGGGAAGCGTCGGAACGAACCGCTGCGGTGTACAGGTCGTCGACCGGGACGCCGAAGACCTGGCGCAGCCGGTCGTCCGCGGAGCTGGGCTTGAGCCGGGCGCTCACCGCGCAAGGCTCCTTCCCGGCTGCGGGGTGGTCGCCGGCCCCGGCGGGGGGCTGGTGGGGACGGCCGGTCCCTGACGCCCGCGCAAGCGGGCCAGCCGCCGGGCGGCCAGGTCCTGCTTGCCCCTGGCGTCCGGGTCGAGAAGCCACCGCACGACCATGGCCCGCCCATCGCGGGCGGTGACGGCAGCGTTGACGCGATGGGCCAACTCCATCGTTGGGTCGTCGACCTCACTGGGCTGGCCGTCCAGCGCGGCTACGAGGGTGTCCTCCGCACGCTCCAGCGCTGCCTGCGATTCGAGGAGAAGGCCGTGCCACTTGACCACGTCGGTGGCCTGCGAGTTGGTGGTCGGCGCAGCGGCGACGGCGGTCTTCAACTGATCCATGCTCATCCCGAAACGGATTTCGATCTGTTCAGTGAGCACGCCCACGACATCGTCTATCGCATCGAGTGGAGCGTCAGACACGGGAGACTCCTCTTGGTAGACACCGGGATCCTCTAACTGGCAGATCCGGGAGGGAATCGAACGCTCAAAAGCGCCGCTGTACAGTCGAGTTACTGGCGTGCGCGGCTTAGTCGAGGCACATGCGGACGTCGCGGTAGACGTAGGTGGCGGACACCCAGCCCTTCACACCCGTCGTTCGGTCCGTGATGTAGCGCCAGTTGCCGCTGGTCTTGTGGACGGTGAACTTGTGCCCGCGGTACAGGATGCCCACGGCGGTCGACTTGGCCGACGCCGTGGAGCGGATAGTCACGGCCTTCGTGCCGATGACCCACGGGCCAGGGTCGTTGCAGGACTGGGAGGTCAGGGCGCTGCTCGGAGCGGCCGTGGCGGTGGCCGCCGACGCGATCGGCAGGGCGAGGGCGCCGAGGATCGCAGCGGATACGGCAATGCGGGTTGCGCGCATGCGGAAAGAACCTCCATACGAGGGAAAGGAATGCTGGGGAGTGCCGAACCCGGGGTGCTCCCGGCGGCCGTATAAGAGTCCGGAGAATTGCCGGTTTGGCCAACCGGCGATCATCGGCTATGTTTCGCCGCGTCGACGGGAAAACGGGGCTTTAGCGTGAGCGGCCAGAGGGCCGGGAGGACGCCGTTTTCGGCGCAGGAGCAGGGCGGGAAAGTGATGGCACCGGGCGGACCAGCGGCAGAGCCTTACTTAGGCCACCGAGGCGGTCATCGCACCATTGCAAGGCTTCTTCGACCGAATCGAAGCCGCCCTCGCGCAGTGTGTGCGTTCCCGCCTCGATGTCGACTTCCTCGACTACGACACGGAATGGGGAGCGGGCGCGCTCGTCCAGGGCCCGCAACACCGCGAGCGTGACCCAGTCGTCCGGGTCGTCCTGGGTGTGGGACCAGCCGAGCGCGTAGTGGTCCCCGTCCCTCATGAGCCGTTGCTCCAAGGCCCGCGTCGCCTCGTCGGCCGGCGCTGTGCCCCGTTCGGCATCGAGCGTGAGGAACTCGGGCGGACAGCCGCGGCGGATCAGCCAGGACTGCGCGATCGAAGGCAAAGGCAACGTGGCCCGCTCGAAACTGAACGTGCTTCTCTCCAGGTCTCGTTGCAGGTGGAGAGCTACGTACTGCGGCACACCCGGGTGGTCCCAGGTGGCCGAGCCGTCGTACAGGACGTAGAAGCTGCGGGCGCCATCGGCGCTGTGGTGCTCGGCGAGGGAGACGAGCATGTCCTCGTGAACGCTGACGAGACGGAAGAATGCCGCGCTGATCTGATCGTCGGCGTCAAGGTCGTCCACCCGGAAGTTCAGGGAATGGGACAGGTCCCTGTCGGCGGGTGGGGATGGTTCGTGGGCGGGCATGCGGTCTTTCACGTCAGCGTCGCGGTGCCGGAGCGGACGGCCACGCTCCCGGTCGCGCCGTCGGCAACGACGCCTGCGTCGTACGGCGGTTGGCGGTCAGCGCGGCACGGCCGGCGTCGGTCAGACTGACCAGCTGGCCGGCATGGACGGGATGGCTGGTATTGAGGGCGACGAGACCGGCGGACTGGAGCCGCTGAAGCTCGGCGTAGGGCACGCGGGTGCCTGAGGCGGTGGTCACCGACAGCCGGCCGGTCAGGAGATGCTCGTAGAGCTTGGCGCCGCCGGCGATGGCCAGCAGCGCCGCTTGATCAGCCGCGGTGATCTGCGCCTCGCCACTTGGTGCTGATCGCGAGGCGGCTTCGATCGGCTCCAACGCGTCGAGCACCCGCCGCATGGCGGCGTCGCGGGATGCGGCGGCCTCCTCCAACTGGTCCACGGTGCGGTCGATCCGCTCGAACAAAGCGGCATCGACGGGGAACTCCCCGGAGGACAGCCGGTGCAGGAGGGTGCGGTAGAACGTGACGCCGGTCTCGGCCTGGGCCAGTTCCCGATGCCGGTCGACCAGCTCGGTGTGCGGCTCGTCGAGGATGCCGCAGTCGCGGTGGGCCCACAGGGTGTCGACGTCGTGGCCGGTGGCTGCCTCGATGCGAGGGTCGAGCGGGGACACAGCCCGGCGGGCAGCCGTGGGCGCCGGATCAGGGGGCATAGGCAGTTCCTTGTGGTCAGCGAGTGTGAAGCGGGGAGGGGCTCTGCGCGGGGCGGGGCAGGCCCGGCATGGCGGACGGCAGCGGTGCCGACCTGGGTACGGGACCGCGGGTGGCCAGCTGCGGAGAACGGGCGCGTGCCGCGTGCGTGCGGGCGCTGAGCGGCCGACGGGTCATTCCCAGGCGGCGGCCGACCTCGTCGTAGACGTCGTTGCCCGCCCGCGGCCGTACGGCGACCACGTGGATCTCCCGCCGGTGCGCCGACGACTCGGGCGCCGGGCGGATGCCGTAGACGACCCGCCAGTCCTTGCGAGCGTCCACGAACAGCTTGCGGTAGCCCTCCAGGTCACCAGTCAGGCGGAGCCCGAAGCGCTCGGCGTTCACCACTTCCTGCAGATAGGCGAGGGTGAGATCGCGGATGTCGGATGGCGCCTGGAGCAGGTCGTTCAAGGCTCGGGGATCGAAGCTCAGGCCGAAAGCCGGCTGCTGCCCCTCGCTCATGACGTCAGCCCGTACTCACCAGTCCCGGACGCCTCCGCCTCGGCGGACTCCTTCTCCGCGCGGGCCGAGGGGGGCGGTCCGGGAAGGAGACGGTGCGCGGGACGGTCCGGGGAGGTCATGCAGGCGGACAGGGGGCCGCCAGGTGCGCGGATCGCGGCCATTGCGTGGGTGAGGAAGTCGCGGTGCCAGACAAACATGCCGGCCAGGCCCGCCTCGGGGTCCTTGTGCTGCTGGTAGGCCAGCCACAGGGCATGCAGCCAGGCGACGACGTCGCTGTGCTCCTGCCATTGCAGGCACCAGGGCGCCGCCGTGGTGACCTCCGCCCCGTAGATCGGCAGGAGGAAGTCGTCGACCCAGTCCGACAGGGCGTCGAGTTCGTCCTCGTACGCCTCGCCCTCCAGCTCCAGGATGGGCCGAGGCTCCGGCGCATCCGGTGCCGGGGATCCACCGAACCCCGGCATGCCGAACGCCGCAAACGGCGAAGCTGCGGGCGGAGCGGAGGCGAGGTGATCCAACTGCCGAGCCTGCTCTGCGGTTTGTTCCATCAGCCGACGAACACTGGCTTCGATCCCCTCCAGCTGCGTGTCCGGGATGCGCACCGGCTCCAATTCTCCGTCAGCCGGGGGGTCGATGGATTCGGACATGAGAGAAGCAACCTCCTGAGTGCCGCGGAAATGGGGACAGAATCAATCCGGCAGTGCACCGACCGAATACGGCGGTCGATGATTCGCATGTGGCGGGGCGGTGGAGTCAGGCGGTGAGGACCACGTCGTCCTGGCCGAGGGACTGACGGATCGTTTCCGTCAGCCGGTCGGCGGCGATGGACGCGTAGTGTTCGGTCTTCTCCACGCCGATGAAGTCCCGGCCTTCGAGCAGGGCGGCCACGCCGGTGGATCCGGAGCCGGCGCAGAAATCGAGGACTGTGCCGCCGGGCGCACAGATCTTGACCAGCTCGCGCATGACCTCGACGGGCTTTTGCGTGATGTGCTGCCGCTGGGAGCCTGACGGCTGTGAAGCGGAGTACATGCCCGGCAGGTACACAGGGTTGCGGGAGCCGTCGATGGCGCCCTTCGACGCCCACACGATGAACTCGCAGTTCTGGGTGAAGCGCCCCTTCTGGGGCCTGACCTGGGGTTTGTGCCAGGCCAGGACGCCGCGCCACAGCCAGCCGGCCGCCTGGATCGCGTCCGTCGTGATGGGCAGCTGGCGCCAGTCGGTGAACAGCAGCGCCGCACCGCCGGCCTTGGTGAGGCGGTGTGCCTCCGTCATGATCTGCGTCAGCCAGAACCCGTAAGAGCGCTGGTCCATGTTCTCGCCGGTGAAGTCGGCCAGGCTGTGCTTGGCGTCGGCGGATGTGTACTTCTGCTTGGCGGAGCGGCTGGTGCGCTCCTTCGCCGTGCGCCCACCGGAGTTGTACGGCGGGTCAGTGATGACGGCGTCGACGCAGTCGTCCGGGAGCTTGGACAGGACGCTCAGCGCGTCGCCCTGATGCAGGGAAAAAGGCAAAGAGGAACCCCGATTCGGGTGGGAGTGCGTGCGTGGAATGCCCGTCGCGTCGGCAAGCCCCATTGGCCGGAAAACGGGCATGAGCAGGCCCATGACCATGGTCTGGGGAGGGCGAGGGGGAGTTCAAAAACTGTAGACGTGATTCGGCCGATGACCAAGAAGTGCGCTGCTGAGGGGCCGGATTCCGGCACCTCACGCCGACTTTTTGGTCAACGGCCGATCTGGGCCTACTGTTTTTGGACCGCCCGGCGCACACCGCCGCTGGCCCACTCCCCCTTTGGCTCGTGGAGGTTCACGCTGCCCCCGCACACCTAGCTCATCTGTCGGCCACGCTCGGCGAGCGGCTACTCGCCTGTGGCCGGCCACTCCTGATTCCGCTTTCCGCGTTCTCTGCGCTCGCGCGGCGTGCCGGACACCGCACCGGAAGGACCCCTGCATGACGTCTCGTTATCCGCCCCTGCCCGAAACCGGTGATGTGCGCGTGGGCACCACAGGTTGAAGGGGCTCGCCGCCGGCATCGGCGTCGTCTTCCTCTCCCCTCTCCTTCTCGGCGGCGGCGCCGTGATGATGGCCACCTCCAGCGAAGCCGCCCAGAGCACCACCTCATCGCTCGACTGCCTCTCCGACGTGGACACCAGCAAGATCGCTGATCAGGTCACCAAGATCCTCGACGGTGCGGATCCGTCCAAGGTGCACATCAAGGACCTGGACCTGCCCGGCGAACAGATCCCGAACGCGCAGACCATCGTCGCCACCGGCATCAGCCTCGGCCTTCCCGAGCGCGGTCAGATCGTGGCGCTGGCCACCGCGATGCAGGAGAGCCGGCTGCGCAATCTCGGCGGCGGCGACCGTGACTCTCTCGGCCTGTTCCAGCAGCGGCCCAGCCAGGGTTGGGGCACCGCCGCGCAGATCCACGATCCCGTCTACGCGTCCGAGCAGTTCTACAAGGCGTTGCTGAAGGTCCACGGCTGGCAGCAGATGACCGTCACCCAGGCCGCCCAAGCAGTGCAGCGCTCCGGTTATCCGGACGCTTACGCACAGTGGGAACCGCTGGCGACCACGCTGCAGAAGGCGATTGCCGCCACCTTCCCCGACTCCGGGGAGAAGGACGTCGGCAAGACCGACGACAAGCCCGCCCCCGCGACCGGCTGCGACACCGCCGACGGCACGTCCTACGGGCTGCCCATCCCCGAGGGCGCCGTCCCGAAGGGCTACAAGATCCCCAAAGGCACCGACCCGCGAGCCCGCAAGGCGATCGTCTGGGCGATGCAGCAGCTCGGCACGATGTACCAGTGGGGCGGATCCTGCACCAACCCCCACGGCCCCGATGCCATGGCCCGCTGCGACTGCAGCTCCCTGATGCAGCAGGCGTACGCCCACGCCGGCATCACCCTCACCCGCACCACCTACACCCAGGTCGGCGAGGGCAAGGCCGTCTCACCGAAGGCCCTCAAGCCCGGTGACCTGCTCTTCAGCCGTGGCACCGCGGCCCGGCCCGAGCATGTCGGCATGTACATCGGCGAGGGCTTGGTCATCGAAGCCCCCCGGACCGGCAAGCCCGTACGGATCACGCCGCTCAAGGACTGGGCCGTCCTCGCCGCCCGCCGCGTCATCTGACGCCGGCCTCTCTCCCGCCGCTCGGCACCCCCCTCTTTCTGAACTCCCGCCAGGGCCTTCGGCCCTGCGCACGCAAGGAGCCCTCCATACCCGTGTCACCCCTCGCTGCCCGTGCCGTCCAGCTCGCCTACGATCCCGGCATCTCCCCCAAAGGCGGCGGCCTTCCGGGCCTGACTGTCCTGAAGAACGTCGTCAACAGCATCAACATGTTCGCCATCATCGCGGTCGTCGGCGCCCTTGCCATCAGCCTCGCCGTCTGGGCGTGGGGCCACCACACCGGTGGCCACCAGGCCGAGGCCAACGGCAAGAAGGGCGCCACCGTCGCCGCCGGCGCTGCCCTCGGGCTCGGCGCCGCCAACGGCATCGTGGCCTTCTTCTCCGGTCTGGGGTCGCAGGTCCACTGATGCTCAAACGCCTCCCCGGATACGGCCTCGGCTGGGCCCCGAATCGCCGCATCAGCGCCATTGCGGTCGGCCTGGCCTGCCTGCTCGCCCTGGCTGCCGCAGCGGCCATCTTCACCGGCCGCGGCAACCGCCCCCACGCTGCCCCGCCCGTCCCACCGCCCGAGCACGGCTCCGCCTCCCCGACGGCCCAGCCCTCCTCCGCCAGTGGCCCGGTGGCCGGGCCGCCGAGGATCTCCGATCCGGTGGAGTTCGCCAAGGCTGCCGCGAAGATGCTCTGGTCCTACGACACCCGCACCACCAGCCAGGCCCAGCAGCTGGCCGGCATGGAGGCGTGGATGACGAAGGAGAGCGAGTACGGCGACTGGGCGTCGGTCTCGGCGCAGATACCGGACCCGGTGCTGTGGTCGCGGATGGCGGACCAGAAGCAGCACGCCACCGCGACCATCAGCGAAGGCCACTACCCGGCCGCCTTCAAACAGGCCCTGTCCGAGGACCCGGCCGCGATCACCAAGGCGTACATCTACGCGGTCACCGTCACCGGCAAGCAGACGATCACCTGGACCAAGGGCGGCGGGGGTGCGGAGGACCGCTCGACCACCCTCGCTGTGCAGTGCCGCCCCTCCGCCGACTGCTCGCTCGTCGCCATCGCCCCGCGCGTCGCGCCCTGACCGAAAGGAGTCCTCATGGGGTTTTGTGATCTCCCCGTCGCGGACAAGGTCTGCGCGGTCGGCGAGGCCATCGACTTCGCCTCTGACCCGGGCAAGTACATCGGCGACTGGATGGCGAAAAGCGCCGGCGAACTCGCCGCGTCCGCAGCCGACCTGGCGTCCAAGGCCGTCGACGCCACCACCCGCGTCGACCTGAACGCCGGATGGTTCCGCGACAACTACGAGATGATCCTGCCCATCGGCCTGGTCATGCTCGTGGCCACCTTCTGCGCGCAGCTGGTTCGTGCCGCGATCCGCCGCGACGGCCAGGCCCTGACCCAGGCGTTCACCGGCACAGCCTCCGGCGTGATCTTCGCGTTCGCCGCGATCGCCCTGACCACCGTCGCGATCGAAGTCACCGACGCCCTCTCCGCCGGCCTCTTCCAGGCCGCGCACACGGACATAGCCTCTGCGGTCCGCCGCATGGTCAAGGTGGCATCACTGCCAGGACTTGCCGGGCTCGGCTGGCTCGTCGCCGTCTTCGCCGGCATCGGAGCCGCCATCGGCGCCTTCCTGTACTGGTGCGTGATGATGGTCCGCAAGGTCGGCATCCTGGTCATGGTCACCCTCGCCGTGTTCGCCGGATCCGGCGGCGGCTGGGAAGTTGCCCGCCGCTGGCGCAAGGGCTGGATCGAGGCGACCGCGACCCTCGTCGTCTCCAAGCTGCTGATGACGATCGTTTTCGTCATCGGCATCGCCGCCATGGGCAAGACCGACGCCAAGGATGGCCTTGCCGCCCTGGCCGATGTTCTCGCCGGCATCGTCGTCATGATCCTCGTGCTGCTGTGCCCCTACGCGACGTTCAAGTTCGTGCACTGGGCGGCCGAGGGATCCGACGGAGAAACGTTGCACCGTGCCGGCGGAGCGGGCGCTCAGCTGGCCAGGCAGCACGCCGAGCGCGCGGGCCGGAAGGCCGCGGCAATGGCGGCCACCTCTGGAACCGGCGGTGCCGCGGCCGGAGCCGCAGCAGCTCCGCAGGGCCCGGACACCGTGCCGGGCCAGGACGGCTTCCCCGGCGACATCGCCTCCCACTCGTCCGGCACGGGACAGGAATCTGCCCAAGGCGGCGCCTCCGACGGCCCGTCGGGCGGCAGTTCCGCCAAGTCCGGTCTGGAGCAGACCGTCCAGCCACCGCCCACCCACGTCACCAGAGGCCAGATGGGCGGCAGCCCCACCAGCACAGGCTCCCCCAGTGCGAGCGGATTCGGCCAAGGTGCCGCAGCCGCCAGCCAGAGCGGCGGGTGGCAGTCCGCGCCGTCGGCCACGACCCCGCCGCCACAGGGCGCCCCGCCCGCCGCGGGCACCCAGACCGCCGACACGACCTCCGCGGCGAACGGTCCGGCCTCACCGCCGCCGCCCGCGACCGGTCTCTGATCTCCTGCCCGATGCCCGATCCCTGGGGGCGGGAGGGCTCACGGCCCTTCCCGCCCCCGGGCCCTCGCTCCAGGAGCATCCTCCTTGTCCGACCTCGCCGTATCCCCGGCCACCGTCAAGTTCCCGCACCGCAGCCGCCGAGGCATCCTGCTCGGCCTCACCCTCCACCAGCTCGTCCTCGTCTCTGCCGCGCTGGCTCTGCTCCTGGTCACGGTCCTGACCACCGGGCTGCTGGGCGCCATCACCCTGACTCCGCTGTGGGCGGCGGTGGCCGTTGTGGTCACCGTTCGCCGGCAGGGACGCTCGCTGATCGACTGGGCGCCGATCGTCGCGCGCTTCGCCTGGCGCCGCCACAGCGGACAGACCCTGTGGCTGGCCCGGCCCGTCACCCGGCCCCGCCAGGACGGCATCCTTCATCTGCCCGGCACGGCGGCCTCTCTCAAGGTCGTCACCCCCGGCGACTCCGCCAATGGGGCCGCCGCCGTCCACGACCCGCACCAGCAGACCCTCACCGCTGTCGCCCGCGTCAGCAGCCGTGCCTTCGCCCTGCTCGACCCGGCCACGCAGAACCACAACGTCAACGGCTGGGGGCGCGCGCTGGCGGGCACCGCCCGCACCGGGCACGTCGCCACAGTGCAGGTCCTGGAACGCACGGTCCCCGACTCCGGTGACACCCTGGCCCGGCACTGGGCCCAGCACGGCAGGGCCGAAGCACCGGTCGCCGGACAGGTGTACGCAGACCTGGTCGCCTCCGCCGGACCGGCCGCCGCCCCGCACGAGACCTACTTGGCGATCTCCCTCGACCTCAAGGCCGCCAAGCGCCTCATCTCCCAGGCCGGCGGCGGACTGCCCGGTGCATTCACCGTCATGGAACAGACCACCGCCTCCATCGCCCAGGCGGCCCGGAACGCCGGGCTGATGATCACTGGGTGGCTGTCCGCGCGGGAGATCGCCGCCGTCGTGCGCACCGCCTACGACCCCAAGGCACTCGCCGCGCTCCAGCAGTGGTCACCGACCGGCCGCGCGGAAGCCGACCCTGCCGCCGCCGGCCCTGTCGTCCAGGTCGAGGAGTACGACCGCATCGCCACCGACTCCGCCCGCCACGCCACCTACTGGGTGGAGAACTGGCCGCGCACCGAGATGGGCGCAGGCTTCCTGCACGGCCTGATGTTCACCGCCGGCGTGCGCCGCACCCTCTCCCTCACCTACGTCCCACAGCGGCTCGAGTCCGCGCTGCGCGACGTCCAGCGCAAGAAGGCCGCGATCATCGCTGACGCCTCCGAACGCGCCCGTCGCGGGCAGGTCGACAGCGAGGAGGACTCCATCGAGTACGCCGACGTCAAAAACCGCGAGCGCCAGCTGATCGCCGGGCACGCCGACGTCGCCCTGACCGGCCTGATCACCGTCACCGCCGACACCGACGCCGCCCTCGACGCCGCCTGCGCACAGATCGAGACCGCCGCCGTCACCGCCGGCGTCGACCTGCGCAGGCTCTGGTACCAGCAGCCCGACGCCTTCGCCGTCGCGGCACTCCCCCTTGCCCGCACCACCCTCTAAGCGCCACCGCTCCCGCCTCCACGGCGGCAAGGACCCCCATTGCCCAAGCCCCGCACCAGCGAGACCGACTCCCACCCCTACCTGCGGGCCGCCACCGCAGGCATCCGCCATCACAGGCGTGTCGTCAGCGGCTCCTTGCCCGCGAGCCTGCCGGACCGGGGGCACCTCGACACCCTCCACGCCCACCTCACAGAACTGCACCGGCTCCTCGACCAGCTGGCCGAGGCGGCACGGCCCCCGCATCCCGCAGCTGGCCGACACCTTGCTGCTGCGCGCACCCGGCTGTGGCAGGCCACCACCGACATCCACGCGGCCTTCCACCTTCTGCCGGCCACGTCCGCGGACTCCACCGAGTGCCAGTCCGGGCAGCTTCCCGAAGGGCCTCCCTTCCTGACCATCTGTCAGCGCCATCTCGCCGCCGGGCACGTCGTCCGCCGCAAGACCACCCCCACCGACCTGCATCGCGCACCGCACACCACCTCGTGCGTGCGCTGAGCACCATCCGCCGAATCGAGGGCCCCCGATGAACCACCGGCCCGCCCGCCGCGCCCGCCGTGCCTCCGCCAGCCCGCTGTTCACCCCGCACGGCACCGACCGCGCCGCCCGACGCGCCGCCCGCAGGCAGCTCGCCGAAGCCGCCGCGAAGGCACGCGCCGAGACAGCCACCGATCCGGCCACCGGCCCGGCACCGGACGAGCACGCCGCGCCTGCGCCGGTCTATCCGCCCGGCGGGCGCCCCGGACGGGCGTCCGCCCGAGGAAACCGGCTGAAGCTGCCTGCCCACCGCATGACCACCGCCATCGCGGCGGGCGCCTATCCCTTCCTCGCCGAAGGGGGGCTCGGCGCCGAGGGCATCTACATCGGACGCGACGTCCACGCCGAAGCATCCTTCGTGTTCGACCCGTTCGCGCTGTACGGCAAGGTAGAGGGCTTCACCAACCCGAACGTGCTGCTGGCCGGCGTGATCGGCCAGGGTAAGAGCGCGCTCGCGAAGTCGTTCGCTCTGCGTTCCATCGCCTTCGGCTACCGCGTGTACGTCCCCTGCGATCCGAAGGGCGAGTGGACGCCGGTCGCCCAGGCTTTGGGCGGCACCTCCGTCGCCCTCGGCCCCGGGCTGCCCGGACGCCTCAATCCCCTGGACGCGGCGCCGCGCCCGGAGAGCATCACCGAGGCCGACTGGGAGGGCGAGATCCGCAAAAGGCGCCTGCTCCTGCTCGGTTCCTTGGCCCGGACCGTCCTGGGCCGGGACCTGCTGCCCATGGAGCACACCGCGCTCGACGTTGCCCTCGACGCCGCAGTCAACCGTGCGGCCGGCACGGGCCGCACGCCGCTGCTCGGCGACGTCGCCTCCGCCCTCAACAACCCGGCCCAGCTCGACGAGGCCGCCGGGACGATGTCCGGCCACCTCGGCGAGGCCGCCCGCGACCTCGCCCACGCCATGCGCCGCCTCGTCCACGGCGATCTCGCCGGCATGTTCGACGCGCCCTCCACCGTCCGCTTCGATCCGCGTGCGCCGATGCTGACCATCGACCTGTCCCGGCTCGGCGGATCCGGCGACGACACCGCCCTCGTCCTCGCCATGACCTGCGCCTCCGCCTGGATGGAGTCCGCCCTGACCGACCCGCACGGTGGCCGGCGCTGGATCGTCTACGACGAGGCATGGCGCCTGATGCGCCACGTCGGCCTGCTGCAGCGCATGCAGGCCCAGTGGAAGCTCTCCCGCGGACTCGGCATCGCCAACCTCATGGTCATCCACAGGCTCAGTGACTTGCTCACCGCCGGCGACGCCGGATCACAGGGCCGGGCTCTCGCCGAGGGCCTCCTCGCCGACTGCTCCACACGCATCATCTACCGGCAGGAAACCGACCAGCTCCACGCCGCCGCCTCCCTGCTCGGTCTGACCTCCGTCGAAGTCGACGCCATCGCCCACCTCAACCGCGGCCGGGGCCTGTGGAAGATCGCCGGCAGATCTTTCATCGTCCAACACCTGCTCCACGGCGACGAATTGGCGTTGTTCGACACCGACGCCCGCATGCACTAACCCTGGCCGGCCTCCCCCACCGCACCGGAGACTCCTTGTCGCCACGCCCCTCCACACAGTCCGACGGCCCCGCTCCACCCGGCGATCTCTATCGCATGGCCCGCCGCGACGCCGAGACCTATCCTGGCCAACCACCCGCTACCGGACCAGCCCGGCCCCCTGCCGGACCTGTCGCCGTACCTCCAGGCACTACCCGCGGCCAAGACACCTGCCGAGGTCAGTGCCGTCACCCACCAGCTGGTCGCCGCCACCGCACCCGTCCTCGACCACATCGCCGGCCACTTCATCGCCGTAGCCCTCTGGGCCGGCACCGAACACCGGCACACGCCCCAGTCGGTGCGCCTGCTGCGCGAAGCGGCCCTGAGCATCCGAACCGCCCTGGCCAAGGTGGCCCAAGCCGACCTGGAGAACCTGCGCGCCCACTACGCGCCACCGACAGCAAGCGCAGAACCGATACGCGCAACCGCACCCACCGCCACCACCTCACCTGTCCCCACCACCCCACGGCACACGCCCGGGTCCCGCCGCTGACGTTGCCGCCTGGCCGCCCCCTTCCGCCCCCAGGAGTAGCCACCTGTCCTCACAAACTCCCAGCACTTTCGCCACCGCACTCGCAACGCACCTCCCTGGGCAGTGGCATCGTCGGTACACCGGATTCCCGAGGCCCCAGGACCAGCCGCATGTCGCAGACCAGGTCTGGGACTGCGGGCCGACCCACTCAGCCCTGCTCGACTGGGACCCGCCGACCGCCTTCCTCAACGGGCCAGCCGGCGAACAGCTCTGCGTGATACCACGCCCCCACTACCCCCGCCAGTACCTGGTAGCGCCGCTACGGCCCGACGGGTTCAGGCCGCACCACTTCCACGGGGTGGACGAGCCGAACGGCATCGCCGTCCCCGACCATCCGGTCCGTGCCGCCGCCCAGGTCACCCGCCGTGTCCTGCCCCGCTACGCCGAAGCTCTGAACGCAGTCCGACGCAACGCCCTCCACCAGCCGGAGCCACCGCACCGGCCCGCCGCGCCTGAAGTCACCGAGTCGCTCACGCTGATCTGGTACCCCGACGGCGTAGTGGGCGCCCCGTCCGCCAGCGTGCCAGCCCTGGCCCGCACCGTGCTGTACGGCTGCTACTTCCAGTACAGCCCGCACGAGGCGGCGTTCGTCCTGCCCGCCTCCTACAGCACCGAAGCACGCGCCCTGCTGCTTCAGAGCGCGGTCCGGCAGCTCACCGCCCAAGGCATCGGCGTCAACTTCCGGCACGCCGCCCCCATCCCCGCCGTTCCGCCCCGCACGGCAGCGCCGGCCCTGGGCGCACCGCCCGGCGCGAGGCAGCCGGCCGCCCGGCGGTAGAACCGGACCTCCTTGTGCGTACACCGTCGTTGTCCGATCCCGACCAGCGGATGCTGCTGCACGACGTGGCCGACCGGATCAACACCGTCGCCGACCAGCTCCCGCTTCCCGACCAGGTCCAACCGGGCCCCGGACTCAGCGAGATCCTGGACGATGAAATACGGCACCTGGCCCGGCTGCTGGGCTACCTGGCCGGCGAGAGTGCCTTCCGCCACCGGGCCGCTGCTCGTTATCCGCACCAGGTCACGCCGTCCCAACGCCGCACCACCCTCGCCCTCGCACGTGCTGCTGAACCCGCCGGAGCCGCACTCGCCGCTCTGGGCGGCGCCGTCCACTGCCTCGGCGTTCTCGCCGATCTCAGCCATCGAAGTTCCGGCCGCGCCGGCAACCGGACCGTGGCCACCGCGCACCAGCAACTCGTGGCACATCTCGCCGAAAGCCGCGCGCATCTCGCCCGTGCCGCCAAGTCGCTGCGCACTGCCGCGGACGCCCGATCGATACGGCCAGCCCCGTCACCGCCGACGGCCGCCCCAGCCCGCACCCGCTGAATCACGATCCCCCGGAGTTTCCTCATTCCCCTGCACACTTCTGTCCGCCGCACCACACTCCTGCTCACCGCCGCGGCCGTCGCGCTGACCGTGTCCGCCTGCTCCACCTCCAGCGGCGCCCACGACGCCACTGCGGCCACCCCGCACCACACCACGCAGCCCACACCGGCCGCCGAGCCGGCGCTCGCGAAGCAGGAGGCTCTGGCCCAGATCGCCCACTACTCAAAGATCAACAACACGGCCAACGCCACCGGCGACACCAAGCTCCTCGACACCGTCGAGGACGGACCGCTGTACGCGATGTCGTCCGCCGACCTCAAGGAGGAGGAGGCCCTGCCGAAGTCGGACCGCGAGCCATACCGGCCGTGGTCGTACGACCTCGACGGAACGGATGTCTACATCCCGCGCATCACGCCAGGGCAACAGCGGTGGTTCGCCGCCGTGACCCGCTCCGGCAGCAAGAAGCAGTACGCCCGCGTGCTGGTCCTGGCCGAGAACACGAAGGCCAAGAGCTGGGAGATGGTCGCGGCCGTCGACCTCGACGACCCCGAGCAGCTGCCGGACATCATCCTCGACAAGGACGGCTACGCCACCGCGGTGGAAGCCAACTCCGCCTCGCTCGCCGCGCCGGTCGGCGTGCTGCGGACGGCCATCGCGGACAACTTCGCCACCGGAGGCGAGAAGACGGGGAAGAAGGTCTTCACCCCGACCGAGGCATCCCGGCGGCAGACCAAGGTCCACGACCAGACGACCCGCAAGTTCGGCACACGCGGCACCACCCGCTTCTCCTCTGCCGATACGGAGTTCCCTGATGCGTACGCGCTGAAGACGACTACCGGTGCACTCGTGATCTTCTCCCACACGCACACCCAGCACGACGCCGTGGCCGCCCCGGGGCTTCAGATCGTGCCGGACAAGCTCGACCGCGCCTGGCTCAACGCACCGGCCCCTGCCTTCACCTACACCTTCACCTGCTCCGACGTCGCCGCCGTCCCGGCCACGCCGAAGCCCTCCAGCCTGCTGGGCTACGGCTGCCGCCGCACTGACGCCAAGCCCACCGTCCCCGACTTCTCCGTCTAGGAGCCGGCCCTGCGAGATCCCGACTCGAGCTGTACGACAACGTCGGCCGAGACGGCGACCAGATCGCCGCCGCCCGCTACGGCATCGCCACGGACAACGACCCGCTGCGGTGGGCCCGGCGGGACGCCGAGCCGTTCCTGGCCCAGCACCCGCTGCCCGAGCACCCGCTGCCGGCGCCCGACCTCGCCCCCTATCTCCATGCACTTGCCGCCGCCGAGACTCCCGCGAAGGCTAGTGCGATCACCCAGCGCCTGCTGGATGCCGCCGCACCCGTGCTCGAAGCGGTGAGTGAGTACCTTGTGGCTGCCGCCCGGTGGCGGGGACAGAACCGCGGAGCGGAGCTGGGCTCACCACCCAAGATGCTGATGAGGGCGGCCAGCGACAGCCTGTCGGCACTGGCCCTCGGCCATCAAGCGGACCTGGCGATCCTGCGCGCCGAGTACGACCCGACACCGCCCCCGCCCAGCCCGTCCCCGGGCCGCACTGGGCCTGGCCTCCCGCCCGCGCCGCCCGGCGTACCGCCCACCGGTGCGGCCCGGGGCCGCTGATCGCAACCCCCGGAGGCTCCTTCTGTCGACCCGCTCCTTCATCGTCCGCCCCACCACCGGTGGCTATGACGGCATTTACGTCCAGCTCGACGGCCAGCCGAGCGCGAAGCTGCCCCTGCTCCTCGCCGCCTTCCAATACCGCTTCGCAGGCGACGTCGAAGCCATGGCCCAGCACCTCGTCGACGGCGTGGACGTCGGCTGGGACGAACTGGGCACCGACCTCCTCGCCGACGCGCCACCACAGGTAGTCACGGCGCTGACCGGCGGCGAGCAGTGGCCCAGCCGCACCCTCGACCACCTCATCACCCCGGACGGCTCCCCGCCGGTCCGTGAGGCGGTCACGGAACGGACCGCCGCCGACCAGGACGTGCAGTGGGGCTATGTCCTGCGCTCCGAGGGCATCGAAGTGATCAGCGTGCCCCACGCCGACGCCGGTCCCGTCATCGGCTGGGACACCGACCCCTGCACCCTCTTCAGCGACCATCCGGCTCACTGGCCCGCGCCCACGCTGCTCGCCACCTCCACGCGCATGGCCCCGCGGACCGCTCGGGCCGCGGGGCCATGCGCGTGGAGGTGGCGAGCAGCGTGGGCGCGGGCCAGTGAGCCGGATGGTCGCTGAAGAGGGT
>NZ_JARGEF010000210.1:0-14423 GCF_033794725.1 Streptomyces sp. ID05-39B
GGTGCGGTGGGGGCGGGTGCGGCGCCGCGGGGTGGCAAGCGGTTACACAACAGGTAGGGCTCGGTCTGACTGCCGGCGATCGGCAAGCGGTTACACAACGGGTGTGGCTCGGTCGGGTCGGTCGACGCGGGAAGCGGTTACGTAACGACCACTCGGCGGCCACCCCCGCCTCTTTCTGAAAGCGGTTACCCCACGGGGAGAACTCGGCCGGAGCAGCTGCCTTGCGGAAGACGGTTTCCCCACGGCGCTGCCTGAGCGGGCCGTTCGCCGACGGGACGGTCACCGGCTCCGCCCAAGCCGTTCACCGACGAGACGGTCACCGGCTCGGCTCAAACGGGACGTTCACCCGTCGGCCGACGGCGACCGGAACTCTCCCGCACCACCAGTTCCGGCACGGAGACGGGGTGCGGGGCGACCGGCGCGGACTCCTCGAGCACCCCGTGCAGCAGGGCGAACGCGGACCGGCCCAGGCCGGTGAAGTCCATGCGTACGGTCGTCAGCGACGGGGTGAGATAGGCGGAGTGCGGGGCGTCGTCGAACCCGGCCACGCTCACGTCGCCTGGAACGGCCCGGCCCGTCTCGTGGAGGGCGCGGATCACCCCGAGCGCGAGGTCGTCGTTGCCGCACAGGATCGCGGTGACCTCGGGGTCCTGGGCGAGTTTCAGGCCCGCCGCATGGCCGCCGGCCGGGCCCCAACGGCCCTGTACCGGAGGGGGCTGGGGGGCCCCGGCCTCTTTCAGCGCCTGCCGCCAGCCGGTGGTGCGGGCGCTGGTGCGCCGGGTGCTGGACGGGATGGCGACGTAGTGCACGGTCTCGTGGCCGAGGGAGAGGAGATGGCGGGTCGCTTCGTAGGCGGCCTCGCGGTCGTCGGTCCACACCCAGGGGCGGTCGCCGCCGGGCGGGCTGGTGGGGGTCTCGACCACACCGACGACCGGCAGGTCGGCGGGTACGGCGGCCAGCGCCTTCACGCCGGGCGGATCGTAGGCGATCACGATCAGTCCGCCGCTCGCGTCCGCCGCTCGCCGCACCTCGGTGGCGACGGCGGTCTCGTCGGCTGATTCCAGGACGCCGATCCCGACCGCGTAGGACTCGGCGCGGGCCGCCTCCTCGATCCCCTGGAGGATCGAGGCGTAGCCGTAGTGGGTGGTGTTGGCGGTGAGGACGGTCACGGCCCTGCTGCGTCCGCTGGCCAGGGCGAGCGCGGTGGCGTTGCGTCGGAAGCCCAGTTCGTCGATGGCGGCGAGCACCCGTTCGCGGGTGGAGGGCTTGACGCTGGGATGGTCGTTGATCACGCGGGAGACGGTCTGGTAGGAGACCCCGGCCGCGGTCGCGACATCCCTGATACTTACCGAGCGCCTTGTGTGACCGGTCACATTCATGCCAGGATTGTGACCGGTCACACAGAGGCCGTCAAGAGAACGTAACGATGGATTCACGCAACAGACGTACGGCCGCCGGCAGTCGCGGCCATCGGGAGGGAAAGACGTTGACCGTTATGCCGGACACGTCGGACACGGCGGGCGCGGCCCAAGGGGCCAGTGGGCGGCAGTTCACGTGGGGTCACGGTGCGCTGGAGGCCGGGTTCGCCACCGGCTCCGACGGGGTCCTTCGGATGGTCCGGCTGGCCCGCCCACACCCCCAAGTACCCTTCGGCGCAAGAGCCTTCGTCAAGGGCCCGAGGACCGAATCCGACGCCGAGGCAGAGGCCACGTCGCAGGCCACAGCCGAGCCCGAGTCCGCCCCACAGACCACAGTCAGGTCCGAGTCCGCCCCGCAGGCTCCCCTCCCCCTCCTGGAGCTGACCGCGCTCGGGCACGGCAGTGGCTGGTCGGGGCCGCGTTTCACGGGTACGGCCCTCGGTGCCCGGCTGCGCTACCGCGGTCACACCACGCGGGAGCACGAGGACTGGACGTATCTCACCGCCGAACTGCACGACCCCGCAACCGGGTTGACCGCTTACGCCGAGCTTTCCTCGCCCACCGGGCTGCCGGTGCTGCGCTCCCGCGTCCGCCTGCGCAACGAGGGTGACGAGCCCCTTGTCGTCCAGTCCGTCACCAGCCTGCTGGTCGGTGCGCTGCCCTCCCCCGACGCACTCGACGTCCATCGTGCCCGCAACGACTGGCTGGCCGAATGCCGTTGGTACGCCGAGCCACTGCGCGACACCGTCGCCGACATCCACACGGCCGCCCATCAGCACGACAGCCGGGCAGCGGTGTCCCTTGCCGGACACGGCAGTTGGCCCACCGACGGGCATCTCGCGATGGGTGCCGTCACCGAGCGCGGCGGTGGCCGGGCCTGGCTCTGGCAGGTCGAGTCCCCTGCGGGCTGGCGCTGGGACCTGGGCGAATGCGCCGAGGGCACGTACGTGGCGCTGAACGGTCCCACGGACGCCGAGCACCAGTGGCGGGTCCGGCTGCTGCCGGGCGACGAGTTCACCACCGTGCCCGCGGTGATGGCCCTCGGCTCCGGGCTGGACGACGCGTTCGCCGCCCTGACTTCGTACCGCCGGGCCGTGCGCCGCCCGCACCCGGA
This sequence comes from Streptomyces sp. ID05-39B, assembly GCF_033794725.1. Taxonomy (NCBI): domain Bacteria; kingdom Bacillati; phylum Actinomycetota; class Actinomycetes; order Kitasatosporales; family Streptomycetaceae; genus Streptomyces; species Streptomyces sp. ID05-39B. The sequence goes on from NZ_JARGEF010000210.1 coordinate 2,533, forward strand.
CCACCGCGCGCTGCCCGTCGTCTTCAACGACTACATGAACACGCTGATGGGCGACCCGACGACGGAGAAGCTGCTGCCGCTGATCGACGCCGCCGCCGTGGCCGGGGCGGAGTACTTCTGCATCGACTCCGGCTGGTACGACGACAGCACGGAGGGCTGGTGGGACAGCGTCGGCGAGTGGCTGCCCTCCCCGCGCCGCTTCCCCGACGGCGGACTCCAGGCGGTCCTGGACCGGATCCGCGAGCGTGGCATGGTCCCGGGGCTGTGGCTGGAGCCGGAGGTGGTGGGTGTGCGCAGTCCCGTCGCGGACGCGCTGCCGCCGGACGCCTTCTTCCAGCGCGACGGCCTGCGCATCACCGAACAGGGGCGCCACCAGCTCGATCTGCGTCATCCCGCCGCCCGTGCGCACCTCGACAAGACCGTGGACCGGATCGTCGGCGACTGGGGGGTGGGCTACCTCAAGCTGGACTACAACATCGTGGTCGACCCCGGGACCTGCGCCCCTGGGGACATCGCGCCGGGAGCCGGCCTGCTCGGCCACACACAGGCCTACCTGGACTGGCTGTCCGAGGTGCTGGACCGGCATCCCGGCCTGGTGATCGAGAACTGCGCCTCGGGCGGGATGCGGATGGACGGGGCGACGCTGGCCGTCACCCAGCTCCAGTCGACCAGCGATCAGCAGGACCCGCTGCGCTTCCCGCCGGTCGCCGCCGCCGCGCCGACTGTGGTCCCGCCCGAGCAGGGTGCCGTCTGGGCCTACCCGCAGCCCGGTTTCGACGACGACCTGATCACGTTCACCCTGGGCGGGGCGCTGCTGGGCCGCATCCATCTCTCCGGCCATCTGAACCGGATGACGGAGCGTCAACTCGGCCTGGTGCGGCATGCGGTGGATGTGTACAAGACGCTCCGCGCGGACCTGGCGCGGGCGGTGCCGTTCTGGCCGCTCGGTCTGCCGGGGTGGACGGACGACTGGCTGGCCCTGGGTATGCGGGTGCCGGGCGACCGTGCCTCGTACGTCTCGGTCTGGCGCCGTGGCGGCGACGGCGAACTCCGGCTGCCCATCGGCCATTTGGCGGGCCGGGAGGTCCGTACGGAGGTGCTGCACCCGTCGTCTTCCCGCGCCGGGTCGGCGCGGTGGGACGGGAGCGGACTGCGGGTGTCGCTGCCGCGCACGCCCGGGGTTGTGCTGATCCGGCTGACGTCCCAGTCGTAGCTGATCCGCGTGGCGTCGCAGTCGTAGTGGGGTGCCGGAGGCGTAGGTCCGCACGGCGCTGTACGCAGGCGGTGCGGCCCGTGCCGTGCCGTGCCGTGCCGTGCCGTGCCGTGCCGTGCCGTGCCGTGCCGTGCCGTGCCGTGCCGTGCCGTGCCGTGCCGTGCCGTGCCGTGCCGTGCCGTGCCGTGAGCGACGGTACCGCCATCGGCGTGCGCGCTTCGACGGCACGCGCCCCGCGTCGGCCGGGATGGCACGGGGATGCACCCTGAGGTGCCGGGCTCAGAACAGCGCCCGCAGCGCGCCGGGCAGGACCGTGGCCGTGACGGGCAGTTCGGCCTCGACCTCGCCGTCGGCGCCGTAGGGGATGCCGCGGTCGGCCTCGATGCGGACCTGGGTGCCGCGCAGGACGCTGACCTCGGGGCGGCGGATGTGGGTGCCGGTCTTGAGTTCGTTCATCAGGGCGAAGAAGAGGTGCCGCGGTGCGTGCCGGATGAGCACGATCTCCAGGAGGCCGTCGTCGATCCTGGCGTCTGGGGCGATGTTGCGGCCGGAGCCGTAGAAGCCGGAGTTGGCGGCGACGACGGTGTAGCCGCGGTGGGCGTGCTCGGTCCCGTCGACCGTGACGCGGTACCGGGCGGGACGCCAGCCCGCCACCGCGCGGAGGCCTCCGAGGTAGTAGGCGACGGAGCCCCGGAGCAGTCCGGCGTGGTTGGCGTGGTGGTTGGCGACGGCGTCGACTCCCGCGTAGACGCTGCCGAGGACGACGGTGCGGTCATGGACCGCGGAGCACACCTCGATGGTGTCGACGGGGCGCGGCTCGGCCTCCAGCAGGACTCGGGCGACGGCGTCGGCTTCGGTGGGCAGTTTCAGGGCACGGGCGAAGTCGTTGCCGCGCCCTGCCGGTATCAGGCCGAGGACGGTGTCGGTGCCGCTGAGGGCTCCGCCGACGGCGCCGGTGATGCCGTCCCCGCCGACCGCCAGCACGATCCGCCCGCTCTTCCCGGCAGTTCTGGCGAGTTCCCGGGCGTGCTCGAGGCTGTTGCTGTAAACGGTTTCGAGGTCGGCGCCGGCCTCGCGCAGCAGCCGGGCCACCCCGACGAGGGCCGCCGCGCCCGTGGCGGCGCCTGCGGTGGGGTTGACGACGGCCGTGAACTGTCGCATCGGGTGGGCCTCCGGGCGGTCGGCGGATGGGAGGGCGGAAAGGCGGGGGCACGAACACGGGGCGGGTGCAGCAGGCAGAACGGCGTGAGCCCGGCGGGTTCAGCAGGCAGAACGGCCCGGGCGGACGAGTTCAGTCTGCGGGAAGCAGAACGCCCGGGTTGAGGACTCCGGCCGGGTCGAGGCGCCGCTTGACGGCTCGCAGGGCGTCGACGGCCAGATCGCCCGCCTCACGTACGTACCAGTCCCGGTGGTCGGTGCCCACTCCGTGGTGGTGGGTGATGGTGCCGCCGGCGGCGAGGATCGCGTCGTTGGCGGCGTGCTTGGCGCGGGTCCAGTGGGCGAGTGGGTCGTCGCCCTGGGCGCTGACGACGGTGAAGTAGAGGGAGGCGCCGTTCTCGTAGACGTGCGAGATGTGGCACATGACCAGGGGTGGAGTGCCGGCGTCGGTGAGTGTCGTGGTCAGGGCGTCGCGGACGGCGGCGTACAGCTCGGGCAGGCGGGACCAGAAGGCGGCGGTCTCCAGCGTCTCGGCGAAGGCTCCCGCGTCGAGCAGCGCGTCCCTGAGGTAGGGGGCGGAGTAGCGGCCGTGCGCCCAGCGGCGGCCCGGTTCCTCGCCCAGCGGCTCTCCGCCGGCGGCGCGTAGCACGGCGGTCGCCGTTTCACGGCCGTGGGTGGTGTCCTCCTCGGTGCCCTCGAAACCCACGACGGCCAGGCAGCCGGCGTTCTGCCGGCCGGAGCCGATGGCGCCGGAGCCGATGGCGTCGGGCTGGGCCAGGCCCACGAGGGTCTCGGTCTCGTCGGAGAGACGCAGCACCGTCGGGCGGGGCCCGTCCTGGGCGAGGCTTCGCAGCGCCTCGGTGCCCTGCCGGAAGGTCGGGAAACGCCAGCCGTCGTAGACACGGGCACGGGGTACGGGACGGACGCGGACCGTGACCGAGGTGATCACCCCGAACGCGCCTTCCGAGCCGAGCAGGAGCTGGCGCAGGTCGGGGCCGGCCGCCGAGCGGGGGGCGCGGCCGGTCTCGACGGTGCCTTCGGGGGTGGCGAGGGTGAGGCCGAGGACCATGTCGTCGAAGCGGCCGTATCCGGCGGAGGCCTGTCCGCTGGAGCGGGTGGCGGCGAATCCGCCGATGGTGGCCCACTCGTAGGACTGGGGGAAGTGGCCGAGGGTGAAGCCGTGGGCGGCGAGCAGTGCCTCGGCGTGCGGGGCGCGCAGTCCGGCCTGGAGGGTGGCGGTCCGTGAGACGGGGTCGACGGCCAGCAGGGCGTCCATGCGGCGCAGGTCGAGGGCGACGAAGGCGCCGTGCCGTGCGGGGGCGAGGCCGCCGACGACGGAGGTGCCGCCGCCGAAGGGCACGGCCGCCAGCCCGTGGGCGGCGCAGGCCCGCAGTACGGCGAGGACCTCGTCGTGTCCGGCGGGCAGGAGGACGGCGGCGGGGAGGTCGTCGACCTCGCCGTCGCGGATGCGCAGCAGGTCGGGGGTGGACTTGCCGCGGGTGTGCCGGATGCGGGACTCGGCGTCGGTGCGGACGTGCTGGGCGTGCCCTCCGACGGCGGCCAGCAGGGCGGCGTGTGTCGCGGCGTCGAGCGGTGCGGCGGGGACGGCGATCTGGTCCAGCGTCACCGGGGCGGCGGCGCGGGGCTTCACGCCGAGCAGGTCGTGCAGCAGCCCGGCCACCGTGTCGGGCAGCGGCGTCGCCTCGGCGGGGTCGCCCCAGCCGCTCCACAGCATGTCCATCGGTGTCGTCCTCCCGGTCGGCGGTGCGGGGACGCCGTCTCGGAACGGCCCCCCACGAGGCGTTACACTGTGACACATGACGCCTATTCGTCACAACCAGTCGGACGGGGACGGGGTGCTCGACGCGGTACGCGACTGCGTCCTCGCCGTCGGAGTCCGCCGTACGACGCTCACCGACGTGGCCCGCCGGGCGGGGGTCTCCCGCATGACCCTCTACCGGCGCTGGCCCGACGTCCGCTCGCTGGTCGGCGACCTCATGACCCGCGAGTGGGTCGGCGTCGCCACCGGCGCCATGCCCGAGCGGCGCGCGGGCACCGACGCCCGGACGCTCCTCGTCGACGGCCTGGTGGCAGGGGTGGCCGCCTTCCGCGACCACCCGCTCTTCCGCAAGATCGTCGACGTGGACCCCGAACTTCTCCTCCCCTACGTCCTCGACCGGCGCGGGGCGAGCCAGGAAGCGTTGCTGAAACTGCTTTCCGACGGCCTGCGCGAGGGCCACGCCGACGGCTCGGTGCGCTCCGGCCATCCGGAACGGCAGGCGCGCTCCCTGCTGCTCGTCGTCCAGTCGTTCACCCTGTCGCTGCGGACCATGACCGACGAGGACGACCCGGACCTCGACTCCGCGGCATTCCTCGGGGAGTTGCGGACCCTTTTGGAGAGGACACTCACGCCATGAGCCGCACCAGCAGCCCCACCCCGCCGCTCGACGCCTCCTCCCTGTCGGCCGCCCGCCGCTCACGGGAACTCGCCGCGACCGTGGGCGGACCGACGGTGGACGTCCTCGTCGTCGGTCTGGGCGCCACCGGAGCCGGTGCCGCCCTCGACGCCGCCGCGCGGGGACTCACGGTCGCCGCCGTCGACGCCCACGACCTCGCCTTCGGCACCTCGCGCTGGAGCTCCAAGCTCATCCACGGCGGCCTGCGCTACCTCGCCTCCGGACAGTTCGACGTCGCTCACGAGAGCGCGGTGGAGCGCGGGCTGCTCATGGAGCACACCGCCCCGCACCTCGTCCGCGCCGAACCCTTCGTCCTCCCGCTCACCCCGCTGGTCTCGCGCGGCCAGGCCACCCTGGCCTGGGCCGGGTTCCGCGCCGGGGACGCCCTGCGGCTGGCCGCGCGCACCGCGCGCGCGACACTGCCCGCGCCCCGCCGCCTCTCGTCGACGGAGGCCCGCCACCTCGCCCCGGCCGTACGCCCCGAAGGCCTCCGCGGAGGCCTGCTGTCCTGGGACGGCAAGGTCACCGACGACGCCCGCCTGGTCACCGCCCTCGCCCGCACCGCCGCCGCACACGGCGCCCGCGTCCTCACCCGCGTCAGAGCACTCCGGCTCACCGGCTGCGGAGCCACCGTCCGCGACGAACTGACCGGCGAGGAGGGCGAGATACGGGCCCGCACCGTCGTCAACGCCTCCGGCGTCTGGGCCGGCCGCCTGGTCGACGGCATCCGGATACGACCCTCGCGCGGCACCCATCTCGTCCTGCGCTCCGAGCGCCTCGGCGCGCTCCCGGCCGGGCTGCACGTCCCGGTCCCCGGGGAGACGAACCGCTTCGTCCTCGTCCTCCCCCAGGGTGACGGCCGCGTCTACGTCGGACTCACCGACGAACCCGTCGACGGCGACCTGCCCGACGTGCCGGCCGCCCCCGAGCCGGACATCGGCTTCCTCCTCGACGTCCTCGGCTGCGTGCTCGACGTCCCCGTCCACCGCTCGGACGTGGTCGGCGCCTTCGCCGGCCTGCGGCCCCTGCTGGACTCGGCCGAGCCCGGCCGTACGTCGGACATCTCCCGGCGGCACGCGGTCATCGGCCAGGACGACGGCGTCGTCACGGTGGTCGGCGGCAAGCTCACGACGTATCGGCGGATGGCCCAGGACGCCGTCGACGCCGCCGTCTCCTCGGGCCGCCTCACCGCCGCCCCCTGCCGCACGGCCCGCCTCCCCCTCATCGGCGCGGCGCCCGTCCGGACCCTGCGGACGATCGCCGCGCCACGCCGCCTCGTCCAGCGCTACGGCACGGAGGCACCGGCCGTCCAGGCCCTCGCCGCCACCGACCCGCACCTCGCCGCACCCGTCGTCGACGGCCATCCCGTCACCGGCGCCGAACTGATGTGGGCCGTCCACCACGAGGGCGCCCTCGACGAGGCCGACCTCCTCGACCGCCGCACCCGCATCGGCCTCGTACCCGCCGACCGCGACCAGGCCCTGACGGCCGTACGCCGCCTGCTGGACGAGATGTCGGACCGGGCGCGCCCGGGGCTGCCGTAGCCCGCGGCCTCGACGACGAGGCGTGCGCGCTGCCCCCGTTCACTCCTCGTCGCCGTGGGTGAGGCGGCCGTCGTCGAGTCGCCAGTAGTGCTGGTGAGGGGTCAGGCGCCAGGTCTCGTCGGCGGCGAGCGCCCGTGTGACCCATGCGTGGAGCTGCGGAAGTGCCCGCGCCCGCAGGACCGCGCGGGCGGCCGCACGCGCGGTGGCGTCGACCGGGTGGACGTCTATGGAGATTCCGACCATGTCCGGGTGGATGCCACGGCCGTAGGTGCGGGACAGCGGGGCCACCCACTGTGCGCCCAGGACGATGGTCGCGCTGCCGGGCCCGGTGAGGAACTGGAGGTCCCTGACGTGGGTCATGTGGGGGCCGAGGCACTCGTTGATGTCGGTGGTGGTCAGCGGCCAGGCCAGGTGCCTGGCCAGTCTTCGGTTGCGTGCGGACATGGGAGCAGAATGACAGGCCGGCCGGCATCGTCGGCGAGGTCGCGGCGTTCCGCATGAGCCTCTCGCTCGTGGACGGCCCGGCTGACCACGACGTCCGGCCGGCCGGCACGGGGCGATTCAGCTCAGCGGGCCGTGAGGCCGAGGCCGGCCAGGGCCACTCTGCCGTCCTCCGCATGGGCGGGCCCGGCCAGCAGCAGTGTGCGTGCCGACTGGTACGGGCAGCCGGCCGCTTCGAATGCCGCCGCGGCGGCGAGTTGGCGTGCCACATCACCGTTCAACAGCGCCTCCGCACGGTCCAGTTGGGCGGTGGCGACCGGGTTGCCCACGACCGTGGTCCGGGCGGCGGCGATACGGTCCCGGGCGCCGGGGTGCCCGGCGAGGACCGAGGCCTCCGCCCGGAGCGCGACGTACCAGTGCAGCCAGATCCAGGAGACCCACTTCCACACCTGGTCCGGCTCCGGGGCGAGCCGGACCAGGGCTGCTTCCGGGTCGCCGTGGTGGAGCAGGACCAGGGCGTCGAAGACGGCGCCGTAGCCGTGGTGGTGCTCCGACGCGGTGCCCGCCCGCTCGACGACCGCCAGCCAGTTGGCCCGTGCCTCGTGGTCGCCGCGCAGGCCGTGGGTCATGGCGACCGACGCGGCGGCCGGGCCGAGCGAGAACGACCGCTGCCGGCCGCTCCGCCGCCATGCGTCGAGGAATTCCGTGCTGCCGGCGAGCACTTCCCCGGCGCGGCCGGCGAACGCGTCCGCGATCAGGAGCCAGGACATGGCGTGGTGACCCACCTCCGCGAACAGCGGCTGGTCGGCGAGTTGCCGGCCCCATCGGCGGGCCTGTGGCAGGTCGCCCACGCCGAGGGCGGTTCCGGCGGCCATGGCCAGGGCGTCCATCCGCTCGTGGATGGCGGCGGGGGTGCCCGGTACCGGCCGCAGTACGGCGATCCGCCGTCGCGCGGCCGCCGCGGCGCCGAAGGAGTCACCGGCCCAGGTCAGGGCGCCGGACAGCGCGTCGAGGGCGGCGGACTCGGCCACCGGATCGCCCGCCCGCCCGGCGAGTTCCACGGCGCGCTCGGCCAGCTCGACGGTCTCGTGCGCGGTGTTGTCCGCAGCCCCCTGGACGGCGCCGAAGGCGTCCGCGAGCACCGCCGCCTCGGCCAGCGCGAGGGCCGCCTCGGCCGCCGGGTCGCCGCCCCGGGACAGTTCCCGCGCCTCATTGAGCACGGCGGTCACCTCCTCCGCGGTGGGGACCCGGGTGAACTCGCTGGAGAAGCGGTACGCGACGGTGGCGGCGGTCGCCAGGTCTCGGCCCGCGCCGACGGTGTCGCCGGCCCGGCGGGCGGCCTCTGCCGCGGCTCGGTGCAGCCGGAGCATGTCGTCGCCGAGCCTGCGGCAGCCGGCCACCGCGGCGGCCTCCCGCAACGCCTCGGCGGGGGCTCCGGCCCCGACACCGCCACCGCCACCGGCCTCTGCACCGACACCGGCTCCGGCTCCGGCTCCGGCTCCGACACAGTCACCGGCGAGCGCGGCCGCCTGTTCGAAGCGCTGCTGGGCCTCGCCCAGCAGGTTGCGGGCGAAGGTCAACTCCCCCATGGCCAGGGCGAGTCGGTAGGCGTCCGCGCGCCGCTCCGGCCGGCCGGCGGCCCAGGCGAGGGCGGCCCTCATGTCCTCGGCCAGCGCGTCGAAGCGGGCGGGTCGGTCCGTGGCCTCGGCCCCGGCCGCGGTGAGGGCGGTCGCCGCGGCCAGGCACCGGCCCAGGTGGCGGGAGCGGACGTCCGTCAGCTCGGCGGCATCGGCCAGCCGCTCCGTGCCGTACTGACGGATGGTCTCCAGCGCCTGGTAGCGGGTGCCGGCCGGGGACGGCGTCGCGGTGAGCAGGCTCTGCTCCGCGAGCCTGCCGAGTCCGTCGGCCACCGCTGCCGGATCCAGCGGGGCGAAGGCCGCCACCTCGGTGGCCGCGTCGGCGGTGAACGGCATCGCGAACACCGAGATGCGGCGCAGCAGCGCCCGCTCGTGCGGCTCCAGCAGGTCGTGGCTCCAGTCCAGCGCCGCCCGCACCGACCGGTGCCGGTCGTCCGCGCGGGGACCGCCCGCGAGGATGCGCAGCTGGTCGGAGAGGCCGGCCGTGAGTCCGTCCAGCCCGAGCGTGGGCCATCGGGCCGCGGCCAGTTCGATCGCCAGCGCCATGCCGTCGAGCCGTTCGCACAGGGCCGCGATCCGCTCGCGTACGGCGGGGTCCGGGGGCGGGCCGACCGCCGCCGCCCGTTCCATGAACAGGGTCACGGCGTCGGAGTCGCCGCCGTGGGCGAAGGACAGCGGGGGGACCGGGAAGACCCATTCGAACGGCACCATCATCCGGGCCCGGCTCGTCGCGAGCACCCGCAGCCGCGGGCAGGCCACCAGCAGCCGTTCCAGGAAGGGCGCCACCCCGTCGCGTATCTGCTCGCAGTTGTCGAGCACCAGCAGCGCCTGACGGTCCGCCAGCGCGGCCAGAACGGTCTCGTCGATGCCCCGGCCGGGCTGCTCGCCCACCCCCACGGCCGCGGCGACCGCCGCCCCCACGCGGCCCGGATCGAGCACCGGGGCGAGGTCGACGAACCACACCCCGTCGGCGAAGTCACCCGCCGCCTCCGCCGCCACCACGAGCGCGAGCCGGGTCTTGCCGACGCCGCCCGGACCGACCGCGGTCACCTGCCGGCGCGTCTTCACGGCCTCGGCCAGTTCCGCCCGCTCCCGGACCCGGCCGACGAACGCCGTCAGCGGCGTGGGGAGAGCCAAGGCCGGGCGTGGCCGTTCGGCGCGGGCGAGTTCGGCGGCGCGCCGGGCGAGCTCCCGCCGGTCCGCGACGTCCAGCTTGCGCAGCAGTGCCGAGACGTGTGACTCGACCGTGCGGACGGAGATGAACAGGCGCGAGGAGATCTCCGCGTTGCTGAGGTGCTCCCCGAGCAGCGCGAGCACCTCGCCTTCCCGGACCGAGATCGCTGAAGTGGACACGGCGTCATTATCCGCAGTCGTACCCACAGCGGTTCCACAGCGGTTTCCGTAGGTGTCTGCGTAGTTGTTTCCGTACGCGTCTCTGTAGCTCTTTCCGTACGCGTCTCCGTAGTTGTTTCCGTGGTGAGCACGGAGGCGGACCGCGCCCCGCGGCGAGAGGCTGTGACCACGGCGATCGAGCCCGGCAGGTGAAGCCGGGCCCATCGTGGCCCTCGACCGTAGGAGTGACTGGAATGACTGGAGTGACCATGACCGGGTCGTCCGCCCACTTGTCCACCCAGGAGTCCAGGACCGTCGCGCACCCCGTCTGCGACCTGACAAAGACCCAGGCCGCCGGGGCACCTTCCGCCCCGCGCCCGCGCCCCCTGCGCCGCCGTGACACCGAGCACCGGCTCGCCCATGACGTCGATCTCTGGGTGGCCACCGCCTCGGCTGACGGCGTGCCGTACCTGGTGCCGCTGTCCTTCGACTGGGACGGCGAGACTCTGCTGATCTCCACTCCGGCCGGCAGCCCGACCGGCCGGAACCTCGCCGCCCGCGGCACCGTCCGGCTGGGACTGGGCCCCACTCGCGACGTGTCGATGATCGACGGCGACGTGGAGGTGCTGGAGATCGACGTGCTGCCGCGGGAGCGCGCCGACCGGTTCGCCGCCCGTACCGGCTTCGACCCGCGTACGCCGTCCACCACCGGCACGCCGTACCGCTGGTTCCGGGTCACCCCGCGCCGCGTTCAGGCCTGGCGCGAGGCGGACGAGCTGACGGGCCGCGAGCTGATGCGTGACGGCGGCTGGACCTGCTAGGGCCTGTCCCGAAGGGCCCGACATCCCTCACACCCACCCCTTCCCGCACACGGAGTGCACGCACCGAGAGAGGAACCCTGCCATGACCAGCACGCAGAAGCCCGCACAGAAGCTCGCGCAGACGCCCGCGCGACAGAGCGCCACCGCCGAGAAGAGCTTCGACGGGTTCACCGCCGAGGAACGCGAGGCGATGAAGGACCACGCCAGGGAACTCAAGACGTCCGCGCGCCGCAGCCCGCGCACGGCCAAGGCGGACGGCGAGAGCGACGTCCGCGCGAAGATCGCCGAGATGGAGGACGCGGACCGTGTCCTCGCCGAGCGGCTCCACGAGATCGTCAGAGCCGCCGCGCCGCAGCTCACGCCGAAGCTGTGGTACGGCATGCCCGCGTACGCCCGTGACGGCAAGGTCGTCTGTTTCTTCCAGAGCGCGCGGAAGTTCAAGTCCCGGTACGCCACCCTCGGCTTCAGCGACCAGGCGAACCTCGACGACGGCGCCCTGTGGCCCACCTCCTACGCGCTGACGGGGCTGACCGCCGGCACAGAGGCACAGATCATCGCGCTGATCGAGAGGGCAACAGGCTGAAACCGTTTGCGGAACGCTGATTACCGGTACGGGCCGTGCCTTCGGCAGGATGGCCCCATGACCGAGATCCGCACCCCCCGCCTCATCCTGCGTCGCTGGCACGACGACGACCTGGTACCCATGGCCGAGATCAACGCCGACCCTGACGTGATGCGCTGGGTCGACGACGGCTCGGTGCTCGACCTGGACGGGACGGCGGAGGCCATCGAGCGGTGGGAGGAGGAGTGGGACGAGGAGGGCTTCGGCCTCTTCGCGGTCGAGTTGCTGGCCTCGGGCGAGCTGGCCGGTCTCACCGGCCTGTCCGTGCCCGGACACCTGCCGGAGGTGGCCTCCGAGGTGGCGATCAGCTGGCGGTTCGGTTCACCGTTCTGGGGTCAGGGGTATGCCTCCGAGGCCGCCCAGGCGACGTTGGAGTTCGCACTTCAGGACCGTGGCCTCGACCGTGTCATCAGCATCTGCCGGGTGGGGGACGAGGCCTCCGAGAACGTCATCCGCAAGCTCGGCATGGTGCCGGAGCGGGTGATCACCCATCCGGTGCACGGCTTCCCGCTGGGCGTTCACGCCATCGACCTCACCGAGTACGAGGCGTGAGCGGGCGGAGCGGCAGCCCCCTGCGCCCAGGTGGTTCCCCCTCCACGCCCAGGTGATCCACCGGCCGGGCCCGCGCGGTCCGAGCCCTGCCCCCCGGACGCCCGCCGTCCCCGGC
>NZ_JARGEF010000211.1:0-14461 GCF_033794725.1 Streptomyces sp. ID05-39B
CCACGACCCTCCCCTGGGGCGCGGCCCTCCTCGCCGCCGGACTGGCCGTGGAGGCGTACGCCAGCCGCTCCCCCGGCCACCACCTGACCCTCCCCGGCGGCCCGACCGGCCCCGCCGCGGTGCTCGTCGGCTGGACCCTCACCGCCATCGGTCTCGCCGTGGCCGGCCCCAGCCTCACCCATCTCTGCGGCCGTCTCCTGCAGTCCGCCCGCCCCGGCGCCCTCCGCCTCCTCGCGGGCCGCGGCCTGATGGAGGAGGCGTCCCGCATCGGCGCCCCCCTGGGCATCCTGTGCGCGGTGGCCTCCGGCGCGTACACGATGGCCGTCCTCTACGACCCCGCCGACTCCTCCTTCGGCCCGCTGACCGCCCTCGGCGCGGCCCTCGTCGCCGGCTGCTCCCTCGCCACGCTGCTGACGGCCGCGATCGAGGCCCGCCAGGCCCGCGCCGGGACGACGGCCGCCCTGCTCCGCCTCGGCGCCCCTTCCACGGCGCTGCGCAGCGCGGCGGCGCTCCGGGCGGGCGCCCTCGCCGCGCTGTTCGTCCCGCTCACCCTGACCGTGGCCGCCCTCGCCGCGCTGCCGCTGACCCCGTGAGCCACCGGACGAACGCCGTACAGGCGCCGCCCGAAAATCCGAGCGAGAAAAATCTTCGACCACCGATGACTTCCGCGCGGGCCCCGGGTCTACCCCGCCGAAGAACACGCGCACCGCGCACCAGCCGTACGACCCGATGGGAGACACCCCGATGAGCACCCCGGCCTACCAGCAGATGGTCTTCGTCAACCTGCCCGTGAGCGACCTGGACGCCTCCAAGAAGTTCTTCACGGAGCTGGGCTACTCGATCAACCCCCAGTTCAGTGACGAGAACGCGGCCTCCGTCGTGATCAGCGACAGCATCATCGCGATGCTGCTGACCAAGCCGTTCTACTCGACCTTCACCAAGAAGGAGATCGCGGACGCCACCAAGACCAGCCAGGTCATGATCGCGCTGAGCGCCGAGAGCCGCGAGAAGGTCGACGAACTGGTCGACCGCGCCCTGGCGGCGGGCGGTTCGCCGGCCAACGAGACGCAGGACCACGGCTTCATGTACGGCCGTTCCTTCGACGACCTCGACGGCCACACCTGGGAGGTCGTCTGGATGGACCCGGCGGCGGTCCAGGGCTGATCCACCGGGCCGCGGAGCACGCCTGGCACGGGCGGGTGCATCTGGCACCCGCCCAGCCGTACGTCGGCACCCATGACCGTGAGATCGACTCCCTCGCCGAGTTCGACGAGGTCGCCCGCGCGCGGCGCCCCGGGGGCGTGGACGCCGGGTTTCTGGAGCGTTGAAACGTCCCGGCGGTTAATGAGCGGGCAAAGCCAAGCGCCCGGAGCCATCGACGGATTGACACTTCTTATGCAACGCTTATAGACCTGTGGGACCCCTGGGGAGGCTGTCGCCGCCGCACGGGGGCGGCATCTCCCCCTCCGCCCCCCGCAGTTGCACATCACGTAAAGGACAAACGTGTCCCCATCCCGCCGTACCGCCGCCAGTTCGGTGCGCATAGTCGGTCTCGTCGGCGCCTCGGCCGCCCTTGTCCTCGGCGCCTCCGGCACCGCGCTGGCCACCGACCCTCTCGGAATCGGCCAGTTCTCCGCGGCAGCCTCCTGCGACGGCTCGAAGGGTGTCATCACCGTCACCGACACCGACGCGACGGCCACCCCCGCGGTCGTCACGGTCTTCCTCCAGAACAACAACGCCGACCTGAAGCGGATCGGCGCACCCACGCCGGTCAAGGGATCGGCCGAGGGCATCGCCGTCACCTTCACCGAGAACTGGGCGCCGGGCGCGAAGTACCGGATCCACATCAAGTCGGGCAACGACCTCGACGCCGACATCCCGATCCTGGAAGCCCCCGCCAAGGCCTGCACCGGCGCCGACGACACGCCCACCACCCCGTCGACGCCCACGACCCCGGCCACTACCCCCTCCGACACGGCCTCGTCCCCGGCCGGTTCGAAGTCGCCCGGCCAGTCGGCCTCCCAGAGCGACTCCACCGTGCCGGCGGCCTCCGCGAGCAACGCGCCCTCGCCCGCCGCCCAGGAGTCCAACCTCGCCGAGACCGGCGCCAGTTCGCGCACCGGCCTGATCGCCGGCATCGCGGCGGCCCTCGTCGCCGTGGGCGGCGGAGCGGTCTTCTTCGGCATGCGCCGCAAGGGCACCGGCAACCGCTGACCCGCCCGAGTGCCCGCCCCCGCGGAAGTCCCGCGCGGGGGCGGGCACTCGCCGGTTCAGCCGAAGGTCGTCCTCTCCAGCCAGAACTCCAGCAGCTCCCGCTCGCCGATGACCTCCAACTCCGGTGAGTCCACCGGCAGTCGGCGGTAGAAGGCCAGCATGACCGAGGTCAGCGGGCCACGCAGCACCACCGTGGCCTTCTCGTGTCCGCGACGCCAGGCGATCCCCTGCCCGGTCAGTTCCACCAGCCACTCGGCGTCCAGTCCGGCGGGCGCGTCGGTGGCGTGCAGATGGATGCTGCGGCCCCGGTGTTCCTCCGCGCGCAGCTCGGACGCCCGGTGCGGCACGTTCCGCTGCACCCACTCCAGCAGGTACAGCCGCTCGTCCAGGGCGTCGGCGGCGACCTCGGGCGCCACATCGTAGGGCAGCCCGACGGTGCGGGCGGCGTCTGCGCGGTGCACGGTGACCTCGTGGGTCATCCGGCGGGCCCAGAACCGGGCGTCGCCGTCCCCGGCCCAGCCCCACACCTTCGCGTCGGGCCCGGCCTCCCGCAGCGCGGCCACGACCGCCTCACCCGTCTCCGCGAGCCAGGCGTCCAGCGCGGCCGGATCACCCTGGGACTCCGGCCCGGCATGCGAGGGCACCTGCTCGTCCCGGACGTTCTCCTGCGCCCGCGTCCGCACCAGCAGTTCGACCCAGCGCAGGGCGCCGCCCGTGTGCCGGACGAGCTGCTCCAGCGACCAGTCCGGGCAGGTCGGCACGGTGGCCGACAGATCGGCCCCACCGGAGGTCACCGCCGACCGCAACAGGCCGACCTGGTAGGCGATTTCGGCGCAGTACCGCTCATGTGCGAGAAGGGTCATGCGCTCCACCGTACGGGCGGGACGATCAGTCGAGCACCACGATTTCGGCCGCGTCGAACTCCACCCCGACCGTGTCCCCGACCTCCGGCGCCAGCGGCAGCGCGCACGCCGCCTCCAGGCGCGGCGCGTCCCGCGGCTGAAGGCGGACGGCGACATGGGTGCCCTTGAAGGTGCGGGCGGCGACCGTGCAGGGCAGGCCCAGTTCCGCGTCGACCAGCCGTACGCCGGCCGGCCGCACCAGCAGCGTGCGGACGCCCTGCGGGGAGCCGGCCGGTACCGGCACCTTGCCCCACGGCGTGTCCGCGGCCTCCTCGACGACACTAGCCCGCACCACGTTGTCGAAGCCGAGGAAGCCCGCCACGAACGCGTCCGCGGGCCGCTGCCACACCTCAAGGGGCGTACCGGACTGGGCGATCCGCCCGTCCCGCATCACCACGACCCGGTCGGCCAGCGCGAAGGCCTCGCCCTGGTCGTGAGTGACCGCGAGCACCGTGGTGCCCAACCGCCCGAACAGCTCCCGCAGTTCAACGACCAGGCGCTCCCGCAGGGAACGGTCGAGCTGGCCGAGCGGCTCGTCCAGCATCAGCAGCCGTGGACTGGGCGCGAGCGCGCGGGCCAGCGCCACCCGCTGCTGCTCACCGCCGGAGAGCGAGGCGACGGACCGCCGGCCGGCCTGCGGCAGCCCGACCAGTTCGAGCAACTCCCGTACCCGTTCCTGCTGCCGCCGCCGGTCGGTGCCGCGCATGCGCAGACCGAAGGCGACGTTGCCGCCGACGTCCCTCTGCGGGAACAGCTGATGATCCTGGAACATCAGCCCCAGCCCCCGCCGGTGCGCGGGCACGCCCACCTGGTCGCGTCCGTCGAGCACCACCCGCCCCGCGTCCAGCGGCTGCAGCCCGGCCACCGCCCGCAGCAACGTCGACTTGCCGCTGCCGCTCGGCCCCAGCACACACACCACCTCGTGCTCGACCACTTCGAGATCGACGGCGTCCAGCACCGCCCGTCCCCCGAACCGCACGGTCGTACCTTCGAGCCGCAGCATCAGAACTCCCCCGTACGGTCGGTGCGCAGCCGCTCCAGCACCAGCAGGGCGACCGCGCACACCAGCATCAGAATCGTCGAAAGGGCCATCGCCTGCCCGTAGTTCAGCTCCCCGGCCCGCCCCAGCAGCCGCGCCACGGCGACCGGCAGGGTCGGGTTGTCGGGCCGTGCGATGAACACCGTCGCCCCGAACTCGCCCAGCGACACGGCGAAGGCGAACCCGGCGGCGACCAGCAGCGCCCGCCGCACCATCGGCAGGTCCACCTCCCGCCACACCCGCCACGGCGACGCCCCGAGCACGGCCGCCGCCTCCCGCAGCCGCTCGTCCACGGCCCGCAGCACCGGCAGCATGGTCCGCACGACGAACGGCACCCCGACCAGCGCCTGCGCGAGCGGCACCAGGATCCAGGTGGCCCGCAGGTCCAGCGGAGGTTCGTCGAGCGCGATCAGGAAGCCGAAGCCGACGGTCACCGCGGAGACGCCCAGCGGCAGCATGAGCAGCGCGTCGAACCCGCGGACCAACCGCCCCGCGTCCCGCCGCGTCAGGGCCGCCGCCGCCAGCCCGCCGACCGTCACCGCGATCACGGTGGCGGCGAGGGCGTACTCCAGCGAGTTGCCGACGGCCTCGATCGGCGGAACCAGGAACACATTGCCGTCATCGCTGGTCAACGCCCGATAGTAGGCGAAGTCGGGGGCGTCGAAGGAGCGTTGCACCAGCACCGCCAACGGCAGCACGAGCAGCAGCGCGACCGTGCCGAGCACCCCTGCGAGCAGCGCCCACTGCCCCGCCCCACGCGGCCTCCGTGCGGTCCCGGCCGCGTCCACCAGCCGCAGCGCGCTCTCCCGCCGCCGTACGGTCCAGGCGTGCACGGCGAGGATCGCGCCGACGGCGAGGAACTGGACGATCGTCAGGACGGCGGCCGTCGGCAGGTCGAAGATCTCCGAGGTCTGCCGGTAGATCTCGACCTCCAGCGTGGAGAAGGTCGGGCCGCCGAGGATCTGCACCACCCCGAAGGAGGTGAAGGTGAAGAGGAACACCATGAGCGCGGCGGCCGCCACGGCCGGCGCGAGGGCCGGGAGCGTGACCTGCCGCCAGGCCCGCAGGGGCGAGGCGCCGAGCATCCGCGCGGCCTCCTCCTGCCGCGGGTCGAGCTGCGCCCACAGCCCGCCGACCGTCCGCACGACGACGGCGTAGTTGAAGAAGACGTGCGCGAGCAGGATCGCCCACACGGTGGTGTCCAGCCGTACGCCCCACAGCTCGTCGAGGAGACCGCCGCGGCCGACCAGCGCCAGGAACGCCGTACCGACGACGACGGTCGGCAGGACGAACGGGACGGTCACGACGGCTCGCAGGACCTGCCTGCCGGGGAAGGAGAAGCGGGCGAAGACGTAGGCGGCGGGCAGGGCGATCAGCAGGGTGAGCGCGGTGGAGGCGAGCGCCTGCCAGGTGGTGAACCACAGGACGTGCCGGATGTCGGACTGCCCGAGGACGTCGAACAGGCGCCCGAAGTGCCAGCCGCCGCCGGAATACAGACCACGCGCGAGGATCGCGGCGACCGGGTAGGCGAAGAACAGCCCGAAGAACGCGACGGGCAGGGCCATGAGCCCCAGCCGCGCCACGCTCCCGGTGGGCCGGCGGCGCGGAGCCGCCCGCCGGTCCCCGCCAGGCCCGCCTGCTGGAGGCCCGCCTACTTCAGTACGAGCGAGGTCCACGACTTGACCCACTGGTCGCGGTCCGCGGCGATCTTCGCCGGGGCCATCGTCTCCGGATCCTTGGCGGCCGGGCCGAACTCGGTGAACTCGGCGGGCACGGCCGCGCCCTTCGCCACCGGGTAGACGAACATGTTGAGCGGCATGTCCTGCTGGAACGGCTTCGAGATCAGGAAGTCGATCAGCGCCTTGCCGCCCTCGCTGTTCTTCGCGTTGCTCAGTAGCCCGGCGAACTCGATCTGCCGGAAGCAGGTGCCGGCCGCGACGCCGGTCGGCGCGGTCGTCGGCTTCGGGTCGCCGTAGATCACCTCGGCGGGCGGCGAGGAGGCGTAGGACACGACGAGCGGCCGGTCCCCGCCGGTCTTCCTGCCGCCGGCCGAACCGGAGAACTCCTCGTTGTAGGCCTGCTCCCAGCCGTCGACCACCTTCACACCGTTGGCCTTCAGCTTCTTCCAGTACCCCTCCCAGCCGTCGTCCCCGTACTTCGCGGCGGTGCCCAGCAGGAAGCCGAGACCGGGCGAGGAGGTCGAGGCGTTCTCGGTGACGAGGAGGTTCTTGTACGCCGGCTTCACCAGGTCGTCGAAGGTGGCGGGCGGGGCCAGCCTGTGGTCGGCGAAGTACTTCTTGTCGTAGTTGACGCAGATGTCGCCGTGGTCGACGGGCGTGACCCGGTGCTTCCCTGCGTCCAGCTGGTACTGCCCGTCGATCTGGTCCAGCCCCTTCGCCTCGTACGACTGGAAGACGCCGTTGTCGAGCGCGCGGGAGAGCAGGGTGTTGTCGACGCCGAAGAAGACGTCGCCCTGCGGGTTGTCCTTGGTGAGGATCGCCTTGTTGACGGCCTGCCCGGCGTCGCCGTCCTTGAGGACCTTCACCTGGTAGCCGGACTGCTTCTCGAAGTCGGCGAGCACGTTCTTGGAGACGGCCCACGAGTCGTGGCTGACGAGCGTGACGGTCTTGCTCCTGCCCTCGCTCTGCGAGGAACCGCCGTCGTCCGACGATCCGCAGGCGGACAGCGTGACAAGACCGAGGCCCACGGCCGCGGCGACGAACATCCTGGTGTGCACTGGAATTCCTCCTGGAGGTGACCAGGAAGAGACGCGGCCCCGCCCGGAACCCACGAGGGGTGTCCGGGCAGGGCGCAACAGCTCGAGTGATGACCGAACTTCCTACCCAGAATGACCTGGGCGAGGTTCAGAGGGTCTGCGGCCCGGTGCCGCACTCTCAGCGCTGTGGCGCTCCCCTGTCGGAATATGAAGATGTCTGGTTTCCGCACTGTCCGAAAAAAGGGCAGTACTTACGCCGGTCAGACTACCGCTCGGTCGCGGCGAGCTGACCACACGCCCCGTCGATCTCCTGACCACGCGTGTCCCGAACGGTGACGGGCACCCCGTGCGCCGCGATGGCGTCGACGAACGCCTTCTCGTCCTCGGGGCGCGAGGCGGTCCACTTGGAGCCCGGCGTCGGGTTGAGCGGGATCAGGTTCACATGGACGGGCCGGCCCTTGAGCATGCGGCCGAGCCGGTCACCACGCCAGGCCTGGTCGTTGATGTCACGGATCAGCGCGTACTCGATGGACAGCCGGCGGCCGGACCTCTCGGCGTACTCGAACCCGGCGTCGAGCACCTCGCGCACCTTCCACCGCGTGTTCACCGGGACGAGGGTGTCGCGCAGCTCGTCGTCGGGGGCGTGCAGCGAGATGGCGAGCCGGCACTTGAAGCCCTCGTCGGAGAACCGGTTGATGGCCGGCACCAGCCCCACGGTCGACACGGTGATCCCGCGCTGCGAAAGCCCCAGCCCGTCGGGCGCGGGGTCGGTGAGCGCGCGAATCGAGGCGACGACCCGCTTGTAGTTGGCGAGCGGCTCGCCCATGCCCATGAACACGATGTTGGACAGCCGGGCCGGCCCGCCGGGAACCTCCCCGTCGCGCAGCGCCCGCATCCCGTCCACGATCTGGTGGACGATCTCGGCGGTGGACAGATTCCGGTCCAGCCCCGCCTGCCCCGTCGCACAGAACGGGCAGTTCATCCCACAGCCGGCCTGCGAACTGATGCACATGGTCACCCGGTCCGGGTACCGCATCAGCACCGACTCCACGAGCGTGCCGTCGAACAGCCGCCAGAGCGTCTTGCGGGTGGTCCCCTGGTCCGTCGACAGATGCCGTACGACCGTCATCAGATCGGGCAGCAGCGCCTCGCGCAGCTTCTCGCGGCTACCGGCGGGGATGTCCGTCCACTCGGCCGGGTCGTGCGCGAACCGCGCGAAGTAGTGCTGGGACAGCTGTTTCGCACGGAACGGCTTCTCCCCGATCTCCGCCACCACCTCCTTCCGCTCGGCGGGCGAGAGGTCGGCGAGGTGCCGCGGCGGCTTCTTGGCTCCGCGGGGGGCGACGAAAGTGAGTTCTCCGGGCTTCGGCATAACTCTTCCAGTGTCGCAGATCGACTCGGGTGCCCCGGTCGGCTCAGAAGAGGCCGCCGATCAGGCCTGCGCACCAGGCAACGTACGTCTTCGTGCGGTGCCATCCGCCGCAGTACAGCTTGGGCCTGCGCCGCCCGTTCTGCGCGAGGAGCGACTCGCACCACCGGCACGGCAGGTCGCCGTGGTATCTGCCGTCCTCGCCCCGCCTCGCCGTCCCCATACCCGAGAACCTACCGAAGCGGCCGGTCATGGGACGAGCCCCCGTCCGCGGGGGACGGGGGCTCGTTTCGGCCAGGCTGAGCAGTTGTCAGCCGGACCCCACGAACAGCACCAGCAACAGCCACACCACCGGCGCGGTGGGCAGGAGCGAGTCGAGGCGGTCCATGATGCCGCCGTGACCGGGGAGCAGGGTGCCCATGTCCTTGATGCCGAGGTCCCGCTTGATCATGGACTCGCCGAGGTCACCGAGGGTGGCGCTGACCGCGACCGCCAGGCCGAGCAGCAGGCCCTGCCACCAGGTGCCGTCCTCGATCACGAACTCCATGCACAGCGCGCCCACGACCATCGCGAACGACACCGCGCCGAGCAGGCCCTCGCGGGTCTTGCCGGGGCTGATCCGCGGAGCGAGCTTGTGCTTGCCGAAGCGCCAGCCGACGGCGTACGCACCGGTGTCGCTGACGACCGTCAGGAGCAGGAAGGTCATCACCCGGAGCGCGCCGTCGTCCGCGGTGAGCATCAATGCGACGAACGTGGCCAGGAACGGGACGTAGAAGGCCGCGAAGACGCCGGCCGTGACGTCCTTGAGGTAGCCCTCCGGGGGTTCCGTCATCCGCCAGACCAGGACCGCGAGCGCGGTCAGGGCCATGGCGACCCAGGCACCCTCGGCACCCCGGACGTATCCGGCGACGACCATGGCCGCGCCGCCGACCGCGAGCGGCACCAGCGGAGCCTTGATGCCCTTGCGCTCCTGCAGCCGGCTGGTCAGTTCCCACAGGCCGACGACGACCGCGACGACGATCACGCCGACGAAGACGGCCTTGACGACGAACAGCGACGCGATGATCACCGCACCGAGTCCGACGCCCACGCCTATGGCCGCAGTCAGGTCCCGGCCCGCGCTCTTCTTCTGCGGGGCGGAGGCCGGCTGTGGTGCGTCGGGCATGGGCTCCGGATTCTGCGGCACCGCCGCAGCGGGCTGTGCCGACGGGGTCTCGTCACGGAACGTCCCCGCGGGGGACGTCTCGTTTCGGAACGTACCGTCGTGGGACGTCGCGCCGTGGGACGTCTCGTCTCGGAACGTCCCGCCTCGGAACGTCTCGTTTCGGAACAAGGGGCCGCCCAGCCGAGCGGCCCCCCGGTCGTCATCCTGGTTTCCGCCATGAGCGGGTACGTCGGGGACGATGGGCATGGGGCGAGTCTGCTGCGCCTCAGGCGCATCGTACGCGGGACCCGCCGGGGCAGCCCCCTGGACAGGTCCGTGCGGGACGGCCCCGTGATCGTTGGGCCCCCAGTACCCGGCCTGTGAACCGGCTCGTGGCGGAGCGCCCCAGGAAGAGTCGTTCATCAGACCTCGAGCAGCTCCGCTTCCTTGTGCTTCAGGAGCTCGTCCACCTGGGCGACGTACTTCGCGGTGGTGTCGTCGAGTTCCTTCTCGGCGCGGCGGCCCTCGTCCTCGCCGACCTCACCGTCCTTGATCATCTTGTCGATGGCGTCCTTGGCCTTGCGACGCACCGCGCGGATCGAGATCTTGGAGTCCTCGGCCTTGGTCCGGGCCACCTTGATGTAGTCCTTGCGGCGCTCCTCCGTCAGCTCGGGGAACACCACCCGGATGATGTTGCCGTCGTTGCTCGGGTTGACGCCCAGGTCCGAGTCACGGATCGCCTGCTCGATGTTGCGCAGCGCGCTCTTGTCGAACGGGGTCACGACCGCCATGCGCGGCTCCGGCACGGAGAACGAAGCCAGCTGGTTGATCGGCGTCGGCGCGCCGTAGTAGTCGGCCACGATCTTGTTGAACATCGCCGGGTGCGCACGGCCGGTGCGGATCGCGGCGAAGTCCTCCTTGGCGACCACGACGGCCTTCTCCATCTTCTCCTCGGCCTCGAGGAGGGTCTCTTCGATCACCACTTGCTCCTGCGTGTCTTGAGTAGGCCCGGCTCCGGTTCCTTGCGGAGGCGGCGGCCGGCTGCGTCGCGTCTTCTTCCTGCACGGTTCCCGACCGGCAGGACATTGTCCATCCCCCGACCAGGGTCCGTCGCCCGGTCAGGTGTTGTCGTACGAACCGGGATTCCTACGGCCGGACCGGGGAGTTCCGCCGGTCAGGCCCGGCTGCCCTGCTCACTCACCAGCGTGCCGATCTTCTCACCCTTGACGGCCCGAGCGATATTGCCCTCCACCAGAAGCTCGAAGACGAGGATCGGCAGCTCGTTGTCGCGGCACAGCGTGATCGCGGTCATGTCGGCGACCTTCAGGTCGCGCGTGATGACCTCGCCGTACCCGAGGGCGTCGAACTTGACGGCCTCGGGGTTGGTCTTCGGGTCGGAGTCGTAGACGCCGTCCACGCCGTTCTTGCCCATCAGGAGCGCTTCGGCGTCGATCTCCAGGGCGCGCTGGGCGGCGGTGGTGTCGGTGGAGAAGTACGGCATGCCCATACCGGCGCCGAAGATGACGACGCGGCCCTTCTCCAGGTGGCGCACGGCGCGCAGCGGGATGTACGGCTCGGCGACCTGGCCCATGGTGATGGCGGTCTGGACCCGGCTGTCGATGCCCTCCTTCTCCAGGAAGTCCTGGAGGGCCAGGCAGTTCATGACCGTGCCGAGCATGCCCATGTAGTCCGAGCGGGCCCGGTCCATGCCGCGTACCTGGAGTTCTGCGCCGCGGAAGAAGTTGCCGCCGCCGATGACCACCGCGATCTCCGCCCCGTCGCGCACGACGGCCGCGATCTCACGGGCGATCTTGTGCACCACGTCGGGGTCGACACCCAGGCTGCCGCCACCGGCGAAAGCCTCTCCGGACAGCTTCAGCAGAAACCGGCCGCTCACTTTGCCGTCGTCGCTCTTCTGAGCCTTGGTGGTGGTCATGGGAGATCCCGCCTCTTTCACGTGGTGCACATACGAAGAAGGCCACTGCCGGTGGGGTGTTCGCAACCCGTGCGCGGCAATGGCCTCCTCGTCAGATCTGCTGTCGTCCGTCACACGCCAGGTGACGGCGTCCACGGACGACTGCTGCCGACCCTATCGGGGCCGGGCGTCCGTCGCTGTACGGACTCAGATGCCGACCTTGATGCGCGCGAAGCGCTTCAGGCTGACACCGGCCTCGTCCAGGACCTTCTGCACGGACTTCCTGTTGTCCAGGGCGTACGGCTGACCGAGGACCGTGGCGTCCTTGAAGAAGCCGTTGAGACGACCCTCGACGATCTTGGCGATCGCGGCCTCGGGCTTGCCCTCGGCGCGGGTGGTCTCCTCGGCGATACGACGCTCCGACTCGACGACCTCGGCCGGCACGTCCTCCTTGGAGAGGTACTTCGGCGCGAAGGCGGCGATGTGCTGGGCGATGCCCTTGGCGACCTCGGCGTTGGGCTTGTCCAGCTCGACGAGGACACCGATCTGCGGGGGCAGGTCGGGCATCGTGCGGTGCATGTACGCGGAAACGTAGCCGTCCGCGAACTGCGCGAAACGGTCCAGGACGATCTTCTCGCCCAGGTTGGCGTTGGCCTCGTCCACGTACGCCTGGACCGTCTTGCCGGGCTCGATCTCGGAGGCGAGGAGCGCCTCGAGGTCGGCCGGGGCGGTCTTGGCGACGTGCTCGACGATCGTGTTGGCGACGGCCTGGAACTTCTCGCTCTTGGCGACGAAGTCCGTCTCGCACTTCAGCTCGACGATGGTGCCGGCCGAGTTGTCGTCCGCGATGAGCGAGACCACGGCGCCGTTCTCGGCGGAGCGGCCCTCGCGCTTGGCGACGCCCTTCTGGCCCTTGATACGGAGCGCTTCGACGGCCTTGTCGACGTTGCCCTCGGCCTCGTCCAGCGCCTTCTTGCAGTCCATCATGCCGGCGCCGGTGAGCTCGCGGAGCTTCTTGACGTCGGCGGCGGTGTAGTTCGCCATGAGTCTGTGAGTCTTTCTCGAAGTCTGGAAGATCGGAGATCTACGGGGTCTGCGGCCTCCATGGAGCTGTAGGCCTGTGACCCACCGCTGACCTACGGGTGAACGGCGGGAGCGGACTTGATGTCACCGCTCCCGCCGTCGCACGTCCCGACGGGTCAGGCCTGCTCGCCCTCGGCGGCCGGCGTCTCGGCGACCGGAGCCTCGGCCTCGGCGGCCGGAGCCTCGGCGGCCGGAGCCTCCGCAGCCGGGGCCTCCTCGGCGGCGGGCGCCTCAGCGGCGGCCTCGGCGGCGGGCGCCTCGGCAGCGGCCTCAGCCGGCTTCTCGGCGTCGTCCGCCTTCTTCTCGCCCTCGAGCAGGTCGCGCTCCCACGCGGCCAGCGGCTCGCCGGCGGCCTTGTCACCCTTGCCCTCGGTGGCGACACCGGAGCGGGAGATGAGGCCCTCGGCCACGGCGTCGGCGATCACGCGGGTGAGCAGCGTGACGGAGCGGATCGCGTCGTCGTTGCCCGGGATCTTGTAGTCGACCTCGTCGGGGTCGCAGTTGGTGTCGAGGATGGCGACGACCGGGATGTTGAGCTTCCGGGCCTCACCGACCGCGATGTGCTCCTTCTTGGTGTCCACGATCCAGACGGCGCTGGGAACCTTGGACATCTCGCGGATACCACCGAGGGTCTTCTCGAGCTTGATCTTCTCGCGCGAGAGGACCAGGAGCTCCTTCTTCGTCAGACCCGACGCGGCGACGTCCTCGAAGTCGATCTGCTCGAGCTCCTTGAGGCGCTGCAGACGCTTGTAGACGGTCGAGAAGTTGGTGAGCATGCCGCCCAGCCAGCGCTGGTTGACGTAGGGCATGCCGACGCGGGTGGCCTGCTCGGCGATGGCCTCCTGCGCCTGCTTCTTCGTGCCGACGAACATGACCGTGCCGCCGTGGGCGACGGTCTCCTTGACGAACTCGTAGGCGCGGTCGATGTACGACAGCGACTGGAGCAGGTCGATGATGTAGATGCCGTTGCGCTCCGTGAAGATGAAGCGCTTCATCTTCGGGTTCCAACGACGGGTCTGGTGACCGAAGTGGACGCCGCTCTCCAGCAGCTCCCGCATCGTGACGACGGCCATGGCCGCTCTCCTTGATTTTCTCGGTTGTGCCGCGGGAACCGGACGGCTCCCGCGCCTGACGCCCGCTGTGCGCCGAGCCGCGAAGGACCGAGGGGCGCAGATACCGGGAATCCGACCGAGGTCGGGGCCCTGGTACCGGGGCGTGCGAAGTCGACCCGGTGACCCGGATCGCCAGAAGAAGTGTACGGGACCCTGGGGGTACCGGGTGACGCCGCTGTCCACAACCGGGGAGTAGTCCACAGGTCTGGGCGGCGCCGGGTCCGCGGGCGCGACGGTTCTCCCATGCACGTCAACCGATTCCTGGCCCTGCCGCTGGGCCTTCTGCTCACAGCGACGGCCTCGGCGTCCGGCGCGGCGCCTGCGCCTTCCCCGGCCACGCCTCCCGCGTCCCCGCCCTCCGCGACAGCCGCGCCCTCGGTTCCGGCCCCGCCCCCGTCTCCGGTTCCGGCGATCGCCCGGTCCTGGCCGGTGGGCAGCCGCCCCGCGGTGCTGCGAGGCTGGGAACCCCCGGCCACCCCGTACGCCCGCGGCCACCGCGGGGTCGACCTGGCGGCCCCCGCCGGTGTCCCGGTCCGGGCCGTCGCCGCGGGACGGGTCCTGTTCGCGGGACGGGTCGCGGGACGGGGCGTGGTCTCACTGGAACTGACCGGGACGGGCACCCCGCCCCTGCGCACGACCTACGAGCCCGTGTCCCCCTCGGTCACCGAGGGGGACGAGATCACCCCGGCCCAGCAGGTCGGCACCCTCTCCCCCACGGCCTCCCACTGCCCCACCGCGTGCCTGCACTGGGGCCTGCGCAGGGGTGAGACCTACCTGAACCCTCTCTCCCTGCTCCCCGCATGGCTGAGCGCGAGGGAGCCCTCGCGCTCAGCCATGCGGGGAGCAGGGAGAGAGGGTTGCGGACGATCCCACCCGCTGCACGGCCCCGTACCGGTCAGCATGGGAGCAGACAGAAGACCGTGAGGAGCGAGGTGCGAGCCGACCGGGCGGGGGGAATACTCAACCC
>NZ_JARGEF010000212.1:0-14428 GCF_033794725.1 Streptomyces sp. ID05-39B
GCCCCGGCCGCCGGGCGGTGCCGGGCAGGTGCCGTCGACGGTCCAGGCGGAGTCCGTGCCGCAGAGCGTCGGCTGTCCCGGCGCGGCCGTCCGGCACGGTGTGCGCGCCGGGACCGGCGGTACCTTCACCGACTCCGTCCCCGCCCTGGCCGCCGGCGCTCTGCTGATCGTCGGCGCGGTCGGCGCGGCCGTCCACCGGCTGCGCCGACGCGACCGTACGGCGGGCCGCTGACCGCGCCCGGCCCGCGCCGCGACCGGCGCGACACCGGCCCGGGGCCATGGGGCGACGGCACACGGGGTACTCGTCACCCCAGGGCCCGCCCGGCCCCGGACGCCCCGTCACGCATCACCCGGCACGCGGACGAACTTCCGCCGCCGCACGGCGGGTCCGGCGGCCGGCGGCAGCACAGGGCAGCAGGCACCGACGGCGCGCAGGACGGGGAGGACGGCATGCGGGGCACCGGACCGGAAGGGCACGGCCCCGTCCGCTACGGGCCGGCGCCGCCCGCGGACGGCCTGCCCATGCTGCCCGGCCTCGCCGCCGTCCTGGCCGCGGCCGCCGGACGCGCCGACGGCGAACCCGTGGGCGGCGGCCCGGCCCTCCTGGACGCCGCCTGCGGCTACTGGGAGCGCCGCGGCCTGGCCACCGGAGCCGACCGGGTCGTGGCCGGACCCGGCGCTCCCGCCCTGCTGCTGGCGCTGACCGCCGCCCTCGGCGGCGACGTCCTGGTGCCGCGGCCCTGCGCGGCCTGGTGGGGGCCCTACGCGCGACTGCTGGGCCGGCCCGTCTTCCATGTCCCCACGCCCGCCGAGTGCGGCGGCGTCCCCGACCCCTACGCCCTCCTGGAGACCGTGCGGCGGGTCCGCGCCGAGGGCGGCGACCCGCGGCTGCTGGTGCTGTCCGTCGCCGACGACCCCACCGCCACCGTCGCCCCGCCCGAGGTGCTGCACGAGGCCGTGGAGGCCGCCGCGGCCGAGGGACTGCACCTGATCAGCGACGAGACCTGGCGCGACACCCTGCACGCTCCGCAGGACACGGTCCTGGTCTCTCCCGCCGAGATGCTCCCCGACCGGGTCACCGTCGTCAGCGACCTCGCGGGCGCCCTGCTCCCGCCGGGCTGGCCGGCCGCCGTCGCCCGTCTCCCCGACACCGCCACCGGGGACGACCTCCACGCGCGCGTGCTCGACGTCCTCACCGCGCTCGACGCGCGCGTGGCGGCCCCCGTCGCCGAGGCCGCCGCCTTCGCCCTGACCGAACCCGAGCCCGTCACCGCGCGCGTGGAGAGCGCCGTACGGCTGCACGCGCGCGTGGCCGCCGCCGTGCACGGCGCCGTCGTCGCCGCGGGCGGTCTCGCGCTGCCGCCGCGCGCCGGCCGGCACGTGTACGCCGATCTAGGCCCGCTGCGCGAGCCGTTGGCCGCGCGGGGCGTCGGGGACGCGCAGGACCTGGAGGACCTCCTCACTGCCCGGCTGGGCATGCCCGCGCCGGGCGGCCACCGCTTCGGCGACGACCTCGGGGCGCTGCGCGTACGGCTCTGCACGGGGCCGCTGCTGGGCGGGACCAACGCGCAGCGCACGGAATGCCTGAGGTCGCCCAGCCCGTTGGAACTGCCACACGTGGAACGCGCGTTGATCCATCTGAGGTCGGTCCTCGATGATCTCCGTGACGACGCTCAGCGACGGGAGCCTCCTCGATGACGCAGCAGTCCGAGTCGACCACCCCCACTCCCGTGCGGGACACCGGCACCCCGCCGGTCGTCTCCTCCCTGAGTTCGCCCCTGACCTCGCCCGTCCCGCCGCTCGCCGAGCCCCGCCCGCCGGGCGAACGGCGGGTGTGGCCGCGCACGTTCCACGACCGGCTGACCGCCCCGCTGCCCGGTCTCAAGGCCTTCGCCCGCTTCGCCCGCGAGGGCGCGGTACGGCCCGGGAAAGAGGGCCTCGCCGATGTGCCGCGGCTGCCCTTCGCGCCCGGCCCGCTGCCCCGCGTCGACACCCGCACCGTCGCCGTCACCTGGGCGGGACACGCCAGTTGGGTGGTGCGGGTCGGCGGCCTGACCGTCCTGACCGACCCGGTCTGGTCCCGTCGCATCATCGGCACCCCGGCCCGCGTCACCCCCGTCGGCGTCCCCTGGGAGAGCCTGCCGTGCGTCGACGCCGTCGTCATCAGCCACAACCACTACGACCACCTCGACGCCCCCACCCTGCGCCGGCTCCCGCGCGACACCCCGGTGTTCGCGCCGGCCGGGCTCGGCCGCTGGTTCCGGCGCCGCCGGTTCACCCGGGTCACCGAGCTGGACTGGTGGGAGGCGGCCGAACTGTCCGGCGTCCGCTTCGACTTCGTACCGGCCCACCACTGGTCCAAGCGCAGCCTCACCGACACCTGTCGATCCCTGTGGGGCGGCTGGATCCTCACCGACCCCGACGGCCGACGCGTCTACTTCGCGGGCGACACGGGCTACGGCCACTGGTTCTCCCGCATCGGGCTGCGCTACCCCGGCATCGACCTGGCGCTGCTGCCGATCGGCGCGTACGACCCCCGCTGGTGGCTCAGCGACGTCCACTGCGACCCGGAGGAGGCGGTACGGGCGGCCCGCGAGGTGGGGGCCCGCCGGATGGCGCCCATGCACTGGGGCACGTTCGTCCTCTCCGCCGAGCCCGTCCTCGAACCCCTCACACGCGTGCGGGCCGCCTGGCGGCGGGCGGGCCTGGCCCGCGAGGACCTGTGGGACATGCCGGTGGGAGGTTCACGGGTGCTGTAGGACCGTGCCGCAGCCCGGCTCCGGGGGTGTCTCAAGGAGCGCCCCCGCCACCCGCGGCCGGCGGCTCTCACCCGGCCGGCCGCTCACGCACCCGGCGCCACAGCCCCGGCACGACGCTGATCAGCAGCGTCAGCGCCACCGCCGCGACGACGCCCTGCCACGGCTCCGGGAACAGCGAGCCGCCCAGGATCCCGATCAGCTGGTAGGTCACCGCCCACGCCAGACAGGCCGGCAGGTTCCCGCGCACGAACCGGCGCAGCGGCCAGTCGGCCATCAGGCACGCCAGCATGACCGGGATGCGGCCGGCGGGCACCAGCCGGGACAGCACCAGCACCGCCGTACCGTGGTCGGCGAGCTTCTCCTGGGCCCGTGCGAGGCGCTCCTCCGGCGCCCGCGAGCGGATCGCCGCCAGCCAGCGCGAGCCGTTCCTCGACCGCATCCCGCGCCGGCCCAGCCAGTACAGCGTCGCGTCCCCGCAGAACGCGGCCAGCGATGCCGTCACGAACACCAGCGCCAGCGAGAAGGGCGCCGTCTGGTGGAAGGCGACCACGGCCGCCGAACTCACCAGCGCCCCCGTCGGCACCACCGGCACCAGCGCGCCGATCAGCACCAGCAGGAACAACGACGGGTAACCGAGCGCCTGTTGGGCGGACTCCGCCGGCGGAGCCGTCGTGGCGGCGGCCAGCGCCATCATCGCCGAACCTCGGGGCGCACGCTCTCCCCGTGCGCGAGCCGGTGCACCACGACATCCGGCGCGCGCTCCGCCGCCAGGCGTACGAACTCCTCGCCCGGCGCATGGAATTCATGGGGGCGCACGGCGTCCATCCCGATCGGCCAGTACGTGCCGTAGTGCACCGGCACCGCACTGCGCGGCGCCAGCCGGGCCAGCGCCTCCGCGGCCCGCCCCGCGTCCAGGTGCCCCTCCCCGAGGTACGGTCCCCAGCCGCCCACCGGCAGCAGCGCCACGTCGACCCGCCCGACCTCCTCGGCCATCGACTCGAACAGGCCCGTGTCCCCGGCGAAGTACGTCCGCGCCTCGCCCTCCACGACGTACCCGAGCGCGGGGGAGTGGTGCCGGCCGACCGGCAGCCGCCGCCCGTCGTGCCGTGCGGGCACCGCCCGTACCCGCAGGTCACCGACGGTCGTCTCGTCGCCCGGCGCCATCTCGGTCAGCCGCAGCTGCGTGAGGCGCCGCAGTCCGGGGACGGCGCGCGGCGCACCGCGGGGCACCAGCAGGCGCGTGCCCGGCGCGAGGCGCGCCAGCGAGGGAATGTGCAGATGATCGGAGTGCAGGTGCGACACCAGCGCCACGTCCGCGCGCCAGGCGTCCGGGGTGGGCAACGCCCCCCGGCGCCGCCGCAGATGCGCCAGCCGGCGGGCGAACAGGGGATCGGTCAGCACACGGACGTCCGCATCGGTGATCGTGCAGGTGGCGTGACCCCACCAGGTGATCTCCACCGGCACCTCTTCGCCCCCTTCGCGCGACTCCCCGAAGCCTACGGGCAGGAGTAGGGTCGGCGGCGAAACCCGGAGGTGAGGGGGACCCCATGGGACCGGTGCGGGTCACGGCGATCGCGAGTCTGACGCCGCTGGAGGAACTGGACGCCGATCCCTTCCTGGTGGACTCCCGCAGCCAGCACGCGATGTGCGCGCGGTGGGCCGCGGAACGGGGCTACGTCGTCAGCCGGGAGCTGCTGGTCCGCGGGCTGCGGTCGGACCACTGCGTGCTGTGGGACGGCGTCAGACCCGGCGTCGACCTCTTCGTCGCACCCAGCCGGCGTGTGCTGGAGAGCGCCCTGTCCTGCGTCGAGGAGTTCACCGAGGAGTGCGCGCGGCGGGGGGTACGGGTGGAGACGGTGGGCGTCGCCGAACCCGCCTACGACGCGCAGATGAAGGCGCGCGTGCACCGCAGGCTGTCCATGCCGACGGCCGGATACGACGGACGCTGACCGCGTCGTCCCGGTACGCACCCGGTCGCCGGATCCGGTCGGCCCTCTCCCGCCGTATGACAGGGTGGAGAGGCAGAGGTCCGCATCGACGACGGGCCGGGACGTGAGGTGTACGGGGCGTGGGTGAGGGGCGTTGGCGGCGTGCCGTCAGTCAGGCCGGGCGGAGCGTCGCGGTGTGGGGCGTGTCCACCGTGACCATGCTGGTGCTCGCGGGGATCCTGCCGGACTTCCGGCTCCAGTCGCCCGACGGGGACAGCGCCACCACGATCGCCGTCACCGCGGCCGCCGGGGCCGGGGTCTTCGGTGTCCTGTCGGCGCTGGCCTGGCCGCTCCTGGTCCGGCTGCTGCTGCTCGTGCCGGCGCTCGTCCTCGGCCTGCTGGTGTTCTTCCTCAACGGCTCGCTCCTGCTGCTCGCCCTGCGGCTGAACCCGTCCGGGCAGAGCGAGGCCGCCCCCGAGACCGCCGTCATCGTCGCCGCCGTGATGTCCGCCGTCGCCTCCGCGACCGGCGGGGCCCTGGCCGTCCGTGACGACGACGCCTACCGGCGCCGCCTGTACCGCCTCGCCGACCGCCGCCGAAGAGGCGGCGGCCCGTCCTGCCCCGCCACCCACGGCACCGTCTTCCTCCAGCTCGACGGCGTCGGCCACGACGTGCTGGCCGCGGCCGTCGACAAGGGGCTGATGCCGACCGTCGCCAAGTGGCTGGGCACCCGGCAGGACAAGGCGGCCCGCCCCACCCACCGCCTCACCCCCTGGCGCACCGACTGGTCCAGCCAGACCGGCGCGAGCCAGCTCGGCATCCTGCACGGCAGCAACTTCGACGTCCCCGCCTTCCGCTGGTACGAGAAGGACAGCCGGGAGGTGATGGTCTGCAACCGTCCCACCAGCGCCGCCGAACTCCAGCGCCGGGCGGTGGAGCGCGCCGGCGACAGCGGGCTGCTCTCCGCCGACGGCGCCAGCCGCGGCAACCTCTTCGGGGGCGGCGCCGGCGAACAGGCCCTCGTCCTCTCCATCGCGGTGGGCCGCCGCAGCAGCGCGACCCGCTCCCGGGCCGGCTACTTCGCGTACTTCTGCGACCCGGCCAACGCCGTCCGCACCGCCCTGTCCTTCGTCGCGGAGGCGGGCCGCGAGATCGGGCAGTCCACCCGCGCCCGGCTGCGCGGCCAGCGCCCGCGGGTGTCCCGCGGCGGCCTCTATCCGTTCATCCGCGCCTTCGCGACCGTCGTCGAGCGGGACGTCGTCGTCGCCGCCGTGACGGGCGACATGCTCGCCGGCCGCAGCGCCGTCTACGCCGACCTGGTCGCCTACGACGAGGTGGCACACCACTCCGGGCCGCTCGGCCGCGACACCGAGCAGGTCCTCGCCCGCCTCGACCGCTCCCTGGCGCTCATCGAGAACGTCGCCGAACACGCCCCGCGGCCGTATCGCATCGTCGTCCTGTCCGACCACGGGCAGAGCCCCGGCGAGACCTTCCGCGCCCGCTACGGCCTGACCCTCGGCGACCTGGTGCGGGCCGGCTGCGGGCTGCCCGTGCCGCGCCGGGCGCGCCGCACCCACAGCGGCGCCGAGGCCCGCGCGGCCGTCCGGGCCGCACTGCGCAGGCCCGTCGAGGAGGGCGGCGAACAGTACCGCCCGGCCCGCCGCCCGGAGCCGATCGTGCTCGCCTCCGGCAACCTCGGCCTGGTCTCCTTCCCCGACGTGGCGCACCGCATGAGCAAGGAGGAGATCGACGCCCGCCACCCCGCGCTGCTCACCACGCTCGCCAACCACCCCGGCATCGGCTTCCTCCTCGTGCGCAGCGAGGAGCACGGCGGGGTCGTCCTCGGGGCGTACGGGGCTCAGATCCCCCTCGGGCGCCTCGACGAGGAGCCCGGCCCGCTGGCCGGCTTCGGCCCCGGCGCCGCCGAGGCCGTGCGCCGTACGCACTCCTTCCCGCACACCGCCGACATCATGGTCAACTCCTTCCACGACCCCGCCGACGGCGAGGTCCTCGCCTTCGAGGAACAGATCGGCTCCCACGGCGGCCTCGGCGGCGCCCAGTCGAAGCCGTTCCTGCTGTCCCCCCTCGCCCTGTCCGCACCGGCCGCGGACGGCGAGGACCTGACCGGCGCCGAGCAGGTCCACCGCGTCCTGCGCCGCTGGCTGGGTGAGGCGGCCGGACCCCAGGTGCCGCGCGAGAGGACGTCGCGGGAGCGGGCCGCCTGAAAATCGGCTGCGAGGACAGACCCGTACGCACACACTGTTCGTGCATCGCGCACTCGCGCGCCCGTTCGAACCCCCTGGAGTCGCTGCGTGCAGGCAGCCGTCACCGTCACGCCCTCCCGCATCCCCGAACTGCTGCTCGGCCTCGCCACCGTGCGGCCCGTGTTCCTCTGGGGTGCCCCCGGCATCGGAAAGTCGTCCCTGGTACGGGACTTCGCCGAGTCCCTGGGGCTGGAGTGCGTGAGCCTGCTCGGCACCCAGCTGGCCCCCGAGGACCTGATCGGCGTGCCGCAGATCCGGGACGGGCGCTCGGTGTTCTGCCCGCCGGAGGCGATCGCCCGCGAAGAGCCGTACTGCCTGTTCCTGGACGAGCTGAACGCGGCGGGACCCGACGTGCAGAAGGCGTTCTACTCGCTGATCCTGGACCGCCGCATCGGCACCTACGAACTGCCCAAGGGCTCCATCGTCATCGGCGCGGGCAACCGGGCCACCGACAACGCCCTCGCCCGCCCCATCGCCTCCGCGCTGGTCAACCGCCTCACCCACGTCCACCTGGAGGCCTCCGCCAAGGACTGGCTGGTGTGGGCGGCGGGCAACGGCATCCACCCCTGGGTCCTGGACCACGTCGCCGACCGGCCCGACCACCTGTGGTCCAAGCCGCCGAAGACCGAGGAGCCCTTCTCCACTCCCCGCTCCTGGCACATGCTCTCCGACGCCCTGCACTCCTTCGGTAAAGGCCTCGACGAGGACACCCTGAAGGTTCTCGCGCACGGCACGCTGACCCCCGCGCACGCCACCGCCTTCTGCGGCTACGTCAGGATCGTCCGCAGCCGGTACGGCATCGAGGCCGTCATCAGGGGCGACGCCCCCTGGCCGCACCGCACCGAGGACCGCGACCTGCTCTACTACCTCGCCGAATCCTTCCGCGGCCGCCTGGTGAAGGAACTGCCCGCCGTCAAGGAGCACATGCCGGCGAGCGGCCGGCAGACCGCCCACCGCGCCAAGTCGCTGCTGGTGCAGCTCGCCGAGATATCCGTCGAGGTCGCTCAGACCGTCATCGCCTCGGACGCCGACGGCAACCCCGTGCTGCCCGCCTGGTTCCTGGTGGAGGCGGCCCGGGACATGCCCCGGCTGGTGGAGGCGCGCCGATGAGCCGCGCCGGCCGCGGCAGGAAGAAGCGCGACCTGGCCGAGGAGGCGTTCGCCGAGGGGATGCGGCTGGTGCGCGCCAACCCCGCCCTGGCCGCCGTCGCCTTCTCCGTCTGCCGCCACCCGGACTGCACCCTCGCACCCCGGGACGGACTTCTCACCGTCCACTCCAGCGGCCAGGTCCACGCCCACCCCGACCGGATCGCCGATCCCGCCCTGTGGGCCTGGTCGCTCGCCCACGCCGCCCTGCACCTCGGCTTCGGCCACCTGCCGATCGCCCGCGGCGAACGCGTCCAGCCCGACCGCCACCAGCTCGCCGCACGCTGCGCGGTCGTCAACCGCTTCCTGCTCACGTTCCCGATCGGCCGCGCCCCCGACCACCTGCCCCCGGCCTACCCGGACGGCGACGAGGAACAGCTCGCCGACCGCTGGCACCGCACCGGACTTCCGCCCGCCTACGAACACTGCGGGACGGCGGGGGGTGAGCCCGACCAGGTGCTCCTGGCGTGGGAGGGCCTGGGCAGCCCCCACGACTGGCAGCTCGCCTTCGCCACCGCCCTCACCCGGACCATGTCCGCCGCGATGGACATGGCCGGCGGCCGCCGCGACACCCTCGACGACCAGGCACCCGGCAAACGACCCTGGGAAGAGGCACTGTCCTGGTTCATCACCTCCTACCCGCTGCTGGGCGGCATCGCGGCCGGCATCAGGCTCGTCGCCGACGCCGAACTGGCCCGCGCCCACGGCATCTCCGTCGCCGCCGTGAACGCCGAGGCGGGGGAGATCTACGTCAACCCGCTGCGGACGTTCGAGGACGAGGAATGGCGTTTCGTCCTCGCCCACGAGATGCTGCACGCCGCCCTGCGCCACGGCGACCGCTGCGGCACCCGCGACCCCTACCTCTTCAACGTCGCCTGCGACTACGTCATCAACGGCTGGCTGCGCGAGATGCAGGTCGGCACCATGCCCGAAGGCCTGCTGTACGACCGTGCCCTGGAGGGACTGTCCGCGGAGGAGGTCTACGACCGGATCGCGGGCGACCTGCGCCGGATGCGCCGCCTGTCCACGCTCCGCGGCAAGGGCGCCGGCGACATCCTCGGCGCCCCGCTGGGCCCGCCCGGCCACTACACCGACCTCGACGGCTTCTACCGGCGCGGCCTGGCCCAGGGCCTGGACCTGCACGAGCGTCAGGAACGCGGCTACCTGCCCGGCGGCCTCGTCGAGGACATCCGCGCCCTCAGCCACCCGCCCCTGCCCTGGGACGCCCGACTCGCCCGCTGGTTCGACGAGTTCGTGCCCCGCCCCGAGCCGGTGCGCTCCTACGCCCGGCCCTCCCGCCGTCAGTCCTCCACCCCGGACATCCCGCGCGCGGGCCGCTACTTCCCGCCCGAGGAGATCGCCCGCTGCACCTTCGGCGTCGTCCTGGACACCTCCGGCTCGATGGACCGCACCCTCCTCGGCAAGGCGCTCGGCGCCATCGCCTCCTACGCCGAGGCCCGCGACGTACCCGCCGCCCGGGTCGTGTTCTGCGACGCGGCCCCGCACGACGCCGGGTACGTGCCGGTCACCGAGATCGCCGGCCGGGTCCGTGTGCACGGCCGCGGCGGCACGGTCCTGCAGCCCGGCATCGACCTCCTGCACCGGGCGGACGACTTCCCGCGCGGGGCGCCCGTCCTCGTCATCACCGACGGCTGGTGCGACACCCTGCGCGTCCGGCGCGAGCACGCGTACCTGATCCCGCAGGGCCGGCGTCTGCCGTTCACCCCTGGGGGGCCGGTCTTCCGGGTGCGGTGACGGAGAGTGTGATCGGATGGGCCCGTCAAACCCGTTCTGCGGGAGAACCATGCGAAAGGAAGAACCGTGGCCACCACGCGCTCCGCACACACCGTCTGGGAAGGCAGCCTCATCGAGGGGAACGGGGTCGTCACCTTCGACTCCTCCGGTGCCATCGACGAGCAGCCTGTGACGTGGGCCGCCCGCACCCAGGAGGCGAACGGAAAGACCAGCCCGGAGGAGCTGATCGCCGCCGCCCACTCCAGCTGCTTCTCCATGGCGTTCTCGCACGCCCTGGCCGGTGCCGGCACCCCGCCCACCAAGCTGGTCACCTCGGCGGACGTCACCTTCCAGCCGGGCGAGGGCATCACGGGCATCCACCTCACCGTGGAGGGCACCGTGCCGGGTCTCGACGAGGAGGGGTTCGTCGCGGCCGCCGAGGAGGCCAAGGTCAACTGCCCGGTCTCGCAGGCGCTGAAGGCCGTACCGATCACCCTGTCCGCCAAGCTGGCCTGAACCGCCGGACCCCGGCCGGTCGCGCGCCCCGCACGACCGGCCGGACCCCGGGGGCGTGGGTCATCGACTCACGGGTCGGTGTATACGGTCGGCAGTGTGGCGCATACGGCGTTCAGGACGGCCGCATACGGTGTGCCGTAGCCGGTCAGCCGGACACGCAGCCCCTCCAGGCCGGCGCGGTGGCAGGTGAGCGGGCCGGTGTCGCCGGTGCGGGCGGCGAACTCCAGGACCGAGGGCAGGAAGTCGGGCAGTTCCTCGCCCGTGAACTCCAGCCCGTACCGCCGGTAGAGGTCCGTGAGGCGGGCCGGTGACATGCCGTCCCGCCGGGCCCCCTCGTCGTACCACCGGCTCAGACGCAGGCTGTGCCGGTCCCCGGAGTCGAAGACCCGCACGTAGTGCTCGGCCAGCTCCGGCCGCGGTGTCACCGCCGCGTGGTCGGTGAACTCCCGCAACGGCGGGGCCGCTTCCCGCAGCAGGGGCAGCCGCGCGTACAGATCGTCGTCGGGGTACGTCAGGCAGAGTGCGGCCGCCTGGTACAGCACGGCGTCCGAGGGCATCACGCCTCCTTCGGGGGCGTTCCGTGCACGCCCCTGTCGCGAACCTAGGGGCGGGCACGGGAAGGCACCCGTTCACGGCGCCCGTACGGGTCATTTCCGGGGCGGCGTGCGAGGGTCCGGGGCCCGGTCCGGCGTGCCAGGGCCCCGGGCTGCGGAGCCCGGCGGCTCAGGGCTTGCGCGCCACGCCCGCGTACACCGGCACGATGCCCTCCGCCTGGAGGGCCACGTCCTGCGGGTCGGGCCGCCAGCCGGAGACCGGGATCACTCCCGGACCCAGCAGTTCCAGGCCCTCGAAGAAGCGGGAGAACTCCGCCAGCGAGCGGGGGTGGAACGGGGTGCCGCTGCGCCGGAAGTGGTTCGCCGCCTGCTCGATCGCCTCCGGGTTCAGATCGGGGGTGACCTGGGAGAGGATCAGGTGGCTGCCGGGCGCGAGCGCGTCCGCGTACCGCTTCAGCAGCCCGTACACGTCGTCGCCCGCCGGGTCCTCGCCCAGGTAGTGGGTGAGCGCGACCAGCGACAGTGCCACCGGCCGGTCGAGGTCCAGGGAGTCGGCCGCGCGGTGCAGCAGGGTGTCGACGTCACGGACGTCGGCGTGCACGTACTCGGTGGCACCCTCGTCCGAGCCGTGCAGCAGTGCCTGCGCGTGCCGCAGCACGATCGGGTCGTTGTCGGCGTAGACGATCCTCGACTCGGCGGCGACGGTCTGCGCCACCTGGTGCAGATTGGGTTCGGTGGGGATCCCCGTGCCGATGTCCAGGAACTGACGGACGCCTCTCTCGGCGACGGTGCGCACGGCCCGCTGCATGAAGCGGCGATTGGCGCGTGCTCCGCGCAGCACCGTGCCGTCCACGGCGAGGATCTTGCGGGCCAGTTCCTCGTCCACGGGGTAGTTGTCCTTGCCGCCGAGCCACCAGTCGTACACCCGGGCCGGATGCGGCCTGCTCGTGTCGATGCGGACGGCGGCCTCGGACTCGGATCCGGTCATGCGTGGTCTTCTCCTCGTGAGTGCGGACGAGCAGGCGGGTGGGATGAACGCCAAGGTGGCGCACAGCGGTTCAGAACTGCGCGCGGACCTCGCGCAGGAGTTTCAGGGTGTGCTGGGCGGACGCGGCGTGTGTGGTCATGTGGTCGAGGACCTCCAGATGCGCGGAGACCTCCCCGCGTGAGTCCAGGTAGAGGGCGCCGGACAGGTACTCGGTGACGACCATGTCGGGCAGCTCGGGCTCGGCGAAGCGGAACAGCGAGAACGGCGCGGACGTCCCCGGGTGCGGGCCGCTCGCGAACTCCGAGACCTGCAGCGTGATCCGGTCGCGTTCCGCCAACTCCAGGAGCCTGTCCATCTGTTCGTACATGACGTCGGCGTCGACGCTGACCGGCCGGCGCAGGACCGTCTCGTCCAGCACGGCCCACAGATGGGGCGGATCGGGGCGCTCCAGCAGCTGTTGGCGGGCCAGTCGCAGCGACACGTGCCGCTCGATCGCCTCCGGGCTGCTCACACCGACCGTCCCGGCCTCCAGCACGGCACGCGCGTACCGCTCCGTCTGCAACAGGCCCGGAACGAAGTGGGGTTCGTAGGAGCGGATGAGGCGGGCCGCGCCCTCCAGGCTCACGTACAGGCTGAACCAGTCGGGCAGGACGTCGTGGAACCGCTGCCACCAGCCGGGGCGGTTCGCCTCCTCGGCGAGCGTGACGAAGGTCCCGGTCTCCTCCTCGGACACCCCGTAGGTCTCCAGCAGCACCTGCACATACGGGATCTTCAGGGAGACCTCGGCCGTCTCCATGCGCCGTACGGTCGCCGGGGCCACCCGCAGTGCGCGGGCCGCCTCCTCGCGGCTGAAACCCGCCGCCTCACGCAGCTCCTGGAGCCGCCTGCCGAGTACCACCTGGCCCACCGTGGGCGCGGGCCGCCGCTCACTCACGCCACGCCTCCCCTGCGTGTCGAAACACGCCGGTCAGTGTGTCATGTTCCGGCTGCGCGGCGACAGGGACGACGGACACGGGCATTACCTCGGGGGTAATCGACGCACTCCCGCGCCGACGGGATCGTAGGGGCAACGGGTTTTCCGGGGCGGCGCACTCCGCTCCGGAAAACCCGGCACCAGCAGGCCGTTTCCCGACCTCGACGGAGGGTGATTCATCATGTCCGCGACCCAGCCCGCCACGCTCACCGCACTCGCCCGCACCGCCGAGCCGCACAGTGCCCTGCGCCGCTTCCTCGCCCTCGACGCCGTGGTGACCGGAGCGAACGGCGTCGCCTATCTCGCGGCGTCGAATCCCCTCGGCCGGCTCCTCGGCGTCGACTCCACGCTGCTGCTCGAACTCGGCCTGGCCCTGACGGTGTACGCCGCCGCGGTCGGCCTTCTCGCCTCGCGTGCCCGTCCGGCCGTACTGCCGGTGAGAGCGGTGGTCGAGATCAACCTCGCCTGGTCGGCCCTGAGCGTCCTCGCCCTGGTGCTGTGGCTGTCGCCGACCGTGACCGGGGCGGTGTGGACCGTGCTCCAGGCCGCGACGGTGGCCGGTTTCGGGGCCCTCCAGCACCTCGCCCTGAAAGCGCGCCGGACCTGAGGATCCGCTCAACCCATCAGCGAGTGCAGGTACTTGACCGTCGCCGGGTCGGCCGGGAGCAGTGTCTCGATGGCCAGCTCGGCGACCGTCACGTCCATCGGTGTGTTGAACGTGGAGATCGACGAGATGAACGACAGCGTCCGCCCGTCGTGCTCGATCACCATCGGCAGCGCGAAGTACGGTACGGGCTCGGTGGGTTCGGCCCTCGGCGCTGTTTCCGCAACCGGATACGCGCGGACCTCGTCGTACAGTGCGCGCAGCGGGGCGGAGCGGTGGAGGGCGATCTGCCGTTCCATCTGGGCGAGCAGATGGCCGCGCCACTCGGGCAGATTGCGGATGCGCGGCGCGAGGCCCTCCGGGTGCAGGGTCAGCCGCATCGCGTTCAGCGGTGGCGCGAGGAGCGACTCCGGGAGGCCGTCCATGAGCATGGTGATCCCGCGGTTGGCCGCCAGCACGTTGTAGGTCGCGTCCACGACCAGCGCCGGATACGGCTCGTAGCCCTGGATCAGGCGTTCCATGCCGGAGCGCAGCGCGTCCAGAGCCGGATCGTCCAGCGGGGTCTCGCGGTAGTGGGGGGCGTAACCGGCCGCCACCAGCAGGGTGTTGCGCTCGCGTACGGGCACGTCGAGGTGCTCGGCCAGCCGCAGCAGCAACTCCTCGCTGGGCCGGGAGCGGCCGGTCTCGACGAAGCTGATGTGCCGGGCCGAGGAGTCCGCGCGCAGCGCCAGTTCCAGCTGGCTGACCCGGCGCCGCTCCCGCCAGGCCCGCAGGAGGGGGCCGACGCCCCGGTCGGTCGCCGGGGCGTCGGCGGGGCCCTGGGTGCCGGTCACGAGGAGGGTCATGCCGTCGACCGTAGCCGAGGGACGGGCGCAGGCGGAGGACAGGGCCGATGAGATGACCGGCTGTGGCTGTGGCTGTGGTTGCGGGGGGCGGCGGGTGGGGGCCCGCCTCTTATACAAC
>NZ_JARGEF010000213.1:0-14400 GCF_033794725.1 Streptomyces sp. ID05-39B
CCGCCCAGCAGCAGCCCCTCCCCCGCCGCGCCCGCGCTGCCTGTGCTGGGCGGGCGGCGGAGCAGCTATCGCGAGCGGGTCGCCGACGCGCTGCGGGCCGCGCTGATCGCGGGGGAACTGCGGCCCGGCCAGGTGTACTCGGCGCCCACGCTGGCCGCCCGCTTCGGCGTCTCGGCGACCCCGGTGCGCGAGGCGATGCTGGACCTCGCGAAGGAGGGGCTGGTCGACGCGGTGCCCAACAAGGGTTTCCGTGTCACCGACGTCTCCGACCGGCAGCTCGACGAGTACACGCACGTCCGCGCGCTCATCGAGATCCCGACGGTGGTGGCGCTGGCGACGACCGCCGACCCGGTGTCGCTGGAGGCGCTGCGTCCGGCCGCCCGGGAGATCGTCACCGCCGCCGTGGCGGGTGATCTGATCGCCTACGTCGAGGCCGACACCCGCTTCCATCTGGGCCTGCTGGCCCTGGCCGGCAACTCCCACCTGGTCGAGGTGGTACGCGACCTGCGCGGCCGTGCCCGCCTGTACGGGCTCACCGCCCTGTCCGCCTCCGGCCGGCTGCTGGCGTCCGCCGAGGAGCATTTGGAACTCCTCGACGCCCTGCTGGCCCGCGACGAGCGGGCGGTGCGCGCGGTGATGACCCGCCACCTCGGGCACGTACGCGGGCTGTGGGCGTCCGCCGACGTGTAGCCGGACGGACCGGCTTCCCGTCGGCGCGGTGACCTGTGTGATCTTTGTCGCTGGTTGGCGGGAGTACCCGATGGGCAGGCACTGCGGGTATCCGTAGAGGTGGTGTCTTTCCTGTGGGGGAATCCGTGAGTGTGTGTGTGATCGGTGCGGGCCTGTCGGGGCTGGCCACGGCACGGGCCCTCAAGGCTGCGGGTACCGACTTCGTGTGTCTGGAGAAGACGGGTGACGTGGGCGGCATCTGGCGTCGTCCCGAGGCCGGGGAGCGGGGGCCGGGGTATCTGTCGCTGCACCTCAACACGACCAAGCGGCTGACCGGTTACGCCGACTATCCGATGCCCGACTCGTACCCGGTCTACCCGCGGCACAGCCAGGTCGCCTCCTATCTGCGTTCGTTCGCCGAGTGGGCCGGTCTCCTGGACCACATCGAGCTGGAGACGTCCGTCGAGTCGGTGCGGCAGGAGGCCGACGGTTCCTGGACGGTCGTCGCCGTCGACGCCGGCGGAGAGCGCGGCGTACGGAGTTTCTCGCATGTCGTCGTCGCCTCGGGACACAACACCGAGCCGTCCCTGCCCGCCCTGCCACCGGGTTCGGACACGTTCACCGGAACGATTCTGCACGCCCTGGACTACCGCGACGGAAGTGACTACGCCGGCCGGCAGGTGGTCGTCGTCGGGCTCGGCGCCTCGGCGGTGGACATCGCGGCTGACCTCTCCCGGTATGCCGCGGCCACCCTGCTCTCGGTGCGCCGGGGCCTGCACATCCTGCCCAAGCAATTGTTCGGCATCCCGCTCGACGAGGTCGCCGAGGCGCCGTGGTGGACGAGCATGTCCCTGGCGGAGCAGCGCCGCTTCATCGAGCAGGCCCTGCTCGTGGCCCGCGGCAGGCTCTCGGACTACGGGCTGCCCGAGCCGGACCATCCGGTGTTCGCCTCGGCCGTGACCATCTCGGACGAGATCCTCACCCGCATCCGGCACGGCGGAGTCGTACCCAAGCCGGCGATCGCCTCCCTCGACGGCGACCGGGTGGTCTTCACCGACGGCTCTTCGGCACGGGCCGACGCGATCGTGCACTGCACCGGCTACCGCATGGCGTTCCCTTTCCTGCCGTCCGGCTGCCCGGTCGGGGAGCAGGGCTCGGTCGAGCTGTACAAACGGGTCGTCGCGCCGGACCACGCCGGTCTGCACTTCGTGGGCCTGGTCCGTCCACACGGCTCCATCACCCGGCTCGTGGAGGCGCAGTCCCGCTGGATCGCGCGGATCGTGGCGGGCGAGGCGGTACTGCCCGAGCCGGAGGTCATGCGCAAGGAGGTCGCCACGTACCTCAGCGGCATCGCGGGCCAGTACGGGCAGGCGGAGGGCGCCTCGATCCAGGTCAACGTGGCACCGTATCTCCAGGAGCTGCAAGAGGTATGACGGCTCGTCAGTAGGTGGGTGGATCGTCGGTGTCGGCAGGTGGGGGCTCCCCCGTCGGCCGGCCCCTTCGCCGTACCGCAGCCCCGGCTCCCCGGTCGGCCGCCCCCTCGAGGTACCCCCCGTAGCGTCGCTTACGGCACGGTCGCCGGCTCGGCCGACGGCAGGCCGGCGGGCGGGCGCACGTCGTACGCCTCCGAGGACAGGTACGCCG
Source organism: Streptomyces sp. ID05-39B (assembly GCF_033794725.1). Taxonomy (NCBI): domain Bacteria; kingdom Bacillati; phylum Actinomycetota; class Actinomycetes; order Kitasatosporales; family Streptomycetaceae; genus Streptomyces; species Streptomyces sp. ID05-39B. Next base: position 2,314 of record NZ_JARGEF010000213.1, read on the forward strand.
TCACCCTCGGCGGCTGCCCCTGCTGGTGGGCGAGCGCCAGGTAGGCGACGAGTCCCACGCCGTCCTGCGGGCTGCGGTCGGTGACCGCGGCCACGGCCCCCAGCAGGGGGGCGGAGTCCTGCCCGTAGCGGCCGAGCAGGGCGGTGGCACGGCCCAGGGCGTCACCGTCGTGCCGCGCGTAGTCGCGGACGGGGACGTAGAGGGTGAAGCCGCTGGGCAGGCCGGACGCGGTCTCGGTGAAGGCGTGGCAGGACTGCACGGGCCGCCGTACCACCGGTGCCGGCCCGGCGATGGCGCCGTCCGCACCGTCCTGGCCGGCGGCGATGCGGAAGAACTCCTCGGTCTCCGCGGCGTGGGGAGCGCCGTCCGTGCGGGACAGGGCGCCGGCCTCGACGGCCGACAGGTTCTGGTGGGCGAGGTAGACCTTCACCCGGGGTTCCGCCCAGTCGCCCAGGTCCAGGGCGAAGAACAGGTGGCGGTCGTTCGGCGGCAGTGCGGCGAACGCGTCGCGGTGGCCGAGCCGCCGCAGCGCCTCACGCACGGTGGCGGCGGCACGTTCGTGCCCGGTGGCCGCGGGGTTGAGGTAGACCTTGACCCTGGGGACGCCACCGGGACGCAGTTCCAGCGCGCACCACAGGGCGAGCGGACCCTCGGGGGCGGGCGGGAGGAACAGGTCCTCCAGTTCGTCGAGCCGGTCGGTGGCGAAGCCCCAGCGGGCCGCCGCCTCGCGCACGGCCCGCAGTCCGAGGCGTCCGTTCTGCGCCAGGCCTCCGGCCGCGCAGCCCGGTTCCACCAGCACCCGCAGGGTGGGCGCCGCACCGGGCACGAAGGAGAGCGAGAACTCCACCGGGGTGTGGTCGTCGGAGAGGAACGTCGGGTTCGGCGGCGGCAGGTCGAGCGGCCGCTCGGCGGCGGCACCCAGCATGTCGGTGAGGGTACGCGCGTAGACCTCGCCGTCGTGGCCGGTGAGTCCCACGATGTCGCAGAGGTTGCGCAGTTGGCGGGTCGTGTGGCCGCCCAGCGTGTCCGGGGCGGAGGGTCTCTGCGCGCCGGGCAGGACGGCGGTCATCGGTTCCCCCGCCACGGGCCGGCGCCGACATGGAGATACCCGCCGGGAAGGGCGGGTATCTCGAGGCTCAACGCTGCGGGGTGTTGAGGGAAGGCGGTGGCGGCGGATATGTGATCCACGGCAACTCCTCGGGTTGGTGGGAAATGCGGGTTACCGCATGGCTCACTACCCCTGAGGTTGAACCGTCATACAAGAGTGAAGAGTTGGCAGGTGTTGTGTGAATCACCTCGTGAGCCAGTTGAGGAACTGGCTCCACACTCCCCGTTCGGCGCGGGTGCCCGGCTGGGGCTGCTCGGGGCGGGCGGGCGCGGCGGGCGCCTCGGGTGCGGGCTTGCGCCCGGTCACCGCGGTGAACCGGGCGGGCAGCGCGATGAGCCCCCGGTTGAAGGGGCCGGGGCGCCAGGTCAGGCTCTCCTCGGGGACGGCGAGTTCGACGTCGGGAAGCTTGTTGAGGAGGTTCTCCAGGGCCGTCACGGTGATCTGCCGGGCCGGGTCCTTCGACGGGCAGGCGTGCGGGCCGGCGCTCCAGGCCAGGTGGGCGCGGTTGCTGCCGGCCTGGCGGGCGGCCGACAGTGCGGGGCCGGTGTTGGCGGCGGCGAAGCTGACCAGGACCAGGTCGCCGGCCTGGAGCTTCTGCCCGGCGAACTCCATGTCGGAGGCCGGGTAGTGCGGGGCCAGGTTCTGCATGGGCGGGTTCTCCCACAGCGTGTCGTCGATCGCCTCGTCGATCAGACCGCCCTGGTTGGCGTACGCGTCGTGGGTGAGCAGCCGGTGCAGGGTGTTGCCGATCAGGTTGCGCAGCGGTTCGTTGCCGCCCACCAGCAGGAGGGCCAGCTGGTGGACCATCTCCTCGTCGGTGAGCTTCGCCTGATGCTCCATCAGCCAGGAGGTGACGTCCTCGCCGGGCTTGACCCGCTTGAGGGCGACGAGTTCGCCGACGGCGCCGAACAGGACCTCCATCGCGCGGGCGGGGTTGACGCCGTCGAACATGCCGGTGATGCCGTAGACGACGCGGTCGCCGATGTCCGGGGTGCAGCCGAAGAGTTCGTTGAACACGAACAGCGGGAGCTGCTTGGCGTAGTCGCCGAGCAGGTCGGCCGATCCGCGCGAGCCGAACTGGGCGATGAGGTAGTTGGAGACCTGCTCGGTGGTATGGCTCAGCTTGCGCGTGTCGATGCGGGCCATGCTGTCGGTGACGGCCTGGCGCAGCCTGAGGTGCTCGGCGCCGTCGCTGAACATGCAGTTGGGCCGGTAGGACAGGACGGGCGCGACGGGACTGTCGGGGGCGATCTTGCCCTCGTTGAAGTGCCGCCAGCGACGCGCGTCCTTGCGGAACGAGCCGGAGTCCTGCAGGAGTTGCAGCGAGGTGGCGTAGTCGGTGACGAGGGTGGCCTCGACGCCGGGCGCCAGTTCGACCGGGGCGCTCGGCCCGTAGTGGCGCAGATAGCTGTAATAGGCCTGCGGGTCAGCCGCGAACTCCGGTCCGTACAACGGCACTCGGGCGCCGCTGTTGTGCGCCGGGCACCCGGGCGGGGGCACGGGAGCGGTGGGTTGGTCCATTTCTGCTCCTAGTGGGCACGGTCCTGCAAGTGACGGACGAGAGTGATGAGCGCTTCCGCCGACGACTGCTCGTCCCGCGCGTCGCAGGTGACGACGGGGGTGTCGTCGAGCAGGTCCAGCGCGTCACGCAGGGCGGTCTCGTCCCGCAGGGGGGAGCCGTCGAAGTGGTTGACGGCGATGGCGTAGTCGAGCCCGTACTGCTCGATCAGGTCGATCACGGCGAACGAGTCCGCGAGCCGTTCGGGGTCGACGAGGACCAGGGCGCCGAGCGCGCCGCGGGCCATGTCCTCCCACATCTGTACGAACCGCTGCTGGCCGGGCGTCCCGAACAGGTACAGCACGACCCGGTCGCTGATGGTCAGGCGCCCGAAGTCCATGGCGACCGTGGTGGTGGTCTTGCCCTGGACTCCCTTGAGGTCGTCGACGGCCTCCGCGGCCCGCGTCATCGTCTCCTCGGTGGACAGCGGGGGGATCTCGGAGATCGCCCCGATGAACGTGGTCTTGCCCACCGCGAAGTGGCCGACGACGAGGATCTTCACGGCCGTCTGCGACGCGCCGTCACGGACGTACGCCTGTTCATCCAAACTTGGCCCTGAGACCATTCAGCACCTCCTCCAGGATCTCCCGGTCGGCGAGAGGCGCCCGCTGCACCGGCGGGCGGGTGATGAGGTAGCCGCCCTCGGTCAGGGCGGCGAGGAGGATCTTCACCACGCCGAGGGGCAGTTGGGTGTGCCCCGCGATCTCGGCGACGGACAGGTAACCGGCCGAGCACAGTTCCAGCAGGCTCTGTTCCTCCGGGGACAGCCGGGTCGGCCGCTGCTGGTGGTCGGCGACCGCCGTCACCAGCGTGATGAGGGAGAGCTGCTCCTCGTCGGGCAGTCCGCGCCCCTTGGTGATGACGTACGGGCGGACTAATTCCGGCGTCTGGGGCTCCAGTTCGTCGAATCCGGTCATGACCGCACGCCGAGGTTCTCGCGCGGCGGTGTCGTCAGGGCCTTGCCGAGCTGGCCGACGAGCTGCTGCATCCGGAAGGTGATGTCCGCCATGTCGACGTCGGGCGAGGCGGAGACACCGAGGTAGGCGCCCTCGCCGGCGGAGATGAGGAAGACCCAGCCGCCGTCGAACTCGACCAGCGTCTGCCTCCACCGCTGCTGGGCGTCCTCGCAGAAGAAGGCCAGGGAGCGGCTGAGCGACTGGACCCCGCTCATGGCGGCGGCGACGCGGTCCGCATCGTCCTTCCCGATGTCCTGCGTGCGGGCCATCAACAGGCCGTCGGCGGATATCAGGACGGCGTGCAGGGCCCCGGGAATCTCCAGGGCGCTGTCAAGCATCCATGACAGATCGTCGTTCACGAGAACTCATGCCCTTCGCTGCTTGCGCCACGTGTGCTGCTGGACTGGTCCGCGGGGTCCGCAGGGGTGGCCCGCCGGCCCGACTGGGTGCCTCGCTGGAAGGCGCCCATGATCGCCGCGGTCTCCGCTCCCGAGCGGGATGGCGTGGAGGCGGTCGGGGCGCTGCCGGGCACGATGGCCATGGGCCGCTTGCGGCGCCGCTTGGGCAGGCCGTCGACGGTGGTGCTCGGGGCCGGGCCGGACTCGGGGCCGCCGCGGGTGGGTGCGGCGACGGCGGGTACGGGGGCGGCCGGCGCCGGTTCCCTCTGCTCGGGTGCGTTGGTGAGCAGGTCGTGCGGCAGGAGAAGGACCGCGCGTACGCCGCCGTAGGGCGACGTGGAGTCCACCGACACCTCGAAGCCGAAGCGCTCGGCGAGGACGCCGATCACCGCGAAACCGAACTGCGGCGGGTTGCCGAGCCCGGAGACGCCCGAGACGCGGTCGCTGGAGAGGAGTTTCTCCGCGCGGGCCCGCTCCTCGTCGTTCATGCCGACACCGGCGTCGTCCACGACGATACAAATACCCTTGGGTACGGTGCGAATGTTGATTTCGACGACCGTGTCCGGGCTCGAATAACTGGTCGCGTTGTCGAGCATTTCGGCGAGGGCCAGCGCGACCGGTTCCACGGCGCGGCTGGTGATGCCGAAATCGACTTGCGAGAGAATTTCCACCCGCCGGTAATGGCGGATCCTGCCCTGCGCGCTGCGGACCACGTCGTAGACCGACGCGACATCGCGCTGACGGCCCAGCCAGCCATCGCAGAGGACGGCGATGGACTGGGCGCGGCGACCGAACTGAGAGTTCGTGTGGTCGATCTCCAGAAGGTCCTGGAGGATGACCGACTCGCCGTATTTGTTCTGGAGCCGGGAGACAATCAACTGCTGTTCCGCGGCAAGGCCCTGAAGGGTCCGCATGGCGGACTTCAGGACTGTTTTCGTGGCCTCGTCGGCTCTTTCCTGAGCTGCCTCGACGGATTTCGCGTACCCGTTCTCCAGCTCGTCGTGCCGAGCCCTGAGATCTGCGAACTCCTGCCTTGACGTCCGCGCCGCCCTCCGCTGACGAACAATGAGGGCGACGGCGGCGATCACGGCGATGAGGAGAGCCCAGAGTACCGGGTTCTGTATGTAATCAGTCATAAGACTCTCTTCAGGCGACTGACGGCCAGTTGCTGAATTCCCGTCAATGCGGGTGGACCGGCGGGACCGCCCGCATCGGGACCACCGCCCGGACTGTCCCCGGAGCCGGGGATGTCGTCCTTCACCCATCCGCCCGCTCTACAAGCGCCGTGATCGTATCACCACACGATGCGATCACAGACAGCCAACGGGGGTGCCACAGATGAACATTGACGGTTAGTCAGTAGCACCGAAGCGGACCCGCTCCGACACAACCGATAAACGGGCTTCCGCGGCATTCGGGAGGCAATCGAGGCGTTCGGAACGTTTTACGGGAAGTCGCCTGGGACTCGCCGGGGCAGGAAACGACAAAACCCGCACCCGGGACTCCCGGATGCGGGTGACGTCTGCGCGGACGCCTTCCGCGCACCCTCACCGAGCGGAAGCCGCTCGATACGGAGGGTGATAAGTGTCCGAGGGGGGACTTGAACCCCCACGCCCGATAAAGGGCACTAGCACCTCAAGCTAGCGCGTCTGCCATTCCGCCACCCGGACCAGGTGCCTGCCGCCGCGAGTGTTCCCCGTGGCGACATGGACAACAATACCAAGCTTTCGGAGTGCGTTTCACCCGAGTATCCGCTGGCCGGGGGCCTGCGCGGGCGTCCGGGCGGGGACCGCCTCCCGTCGTCACGACCTGTGCGCGAACGGTCACGGATGGCCGCCGGGCGGCCACGTCGGGGGTGACGGCCGGTGCCCGAGCTGTGGCCCGGGGCGGCGCCCGTCGGGTGCGCCGCCCCGAGTCCTGTCTCAGGGCATCGGCTGGTACTCGGGGAAGTTCCCCGGCAGCCGCTCCCCTGCCGGCCCCCGGGTGACCGCGCGCACGAGCAGCCCGCCCCCGACGAAGGCGCCGTGCCAGGACGCCCCGAAGCCGCCGAACAGTTCGTCGCGGTCGCCGCGGGAACGGGGCGTGCCGTGACCGACCTTGAAGGCGCGGATCTGCGGGGCCAGTCGCTCGTAGGTGGCGCGGTCGTCGGTGGACAGGGTGGCGACCAGCGCCCCGTCGGAGGCGTTCATCGCGGCGAGGAGTTCCGCCTCCGTGTCGACCAGGACGATCGTGTCGACCGGGCCGAAGGGTTCCGAGTGGTGCGGGAAGGGCCGCCCGGTGTGCGGTGCGGATGCGGATGCGGATGCGGATGCGGATGCGGATGCGGTCAGCCGCGCCGCCTGCGCAGCGCCGCGAGGTTGTCGTAGCCGGTCCTGGCATGACGCAGGGACTGCCCGGGATCGGTGGAGCTGGGCGCGTTGTCCTGCTCCACCATCGGGTTGTGGTAGTTGCGGTCCCCGACCCGGGAGAAGAACGTGGTGTAGTCGATGACGCCCGATCCGAAGGGCACCATGTCGTAGCCCTGTCCGTTGGTGGTGTTGACGGTGCCGTCCTTGGCGTGGAACAGCGGGTAGCGCTTGTTGTGGCGGGCGACGAGTGCGGCCGGGTCGAAGACCTTCTCCCGGGTGGAGCCGTCGTGCGCGGTGTAGGTGTGGAACTTGTACTGGGCCACGTGCGCCCAGAAGATGTCCATCTCCAGCCAGACGTACTTGGGGTCGGTGACCTTCAGGAAGTACTCCAGCTTGCGGATGCCGGAACTGCGGGTGGGCCGGCCGAGGTCGTCCAGCGGGCCCCCGTCGAGGAGGAAGCCGTAGGCGGCGTCGTGGTTGTGGGTGTAGAGCTTGACGCCCTCGCGGCGGGCGACCCTGCCGAGGGCGTTCCACTTGTCGGCGGCGACGTCCCAGTCGGCCCGGTAGGAGCTGTTGACGGGGTCGCCGCCGGTGCCCATGTGGTCCATGCCCAGGATGTTGGCGATCTCCAGGTGCTTCCTGAACGTGTCCAGGTCAGTGGTGGTCAGCGGCCAGGAGGGCGGGATGAAGCCGTGGTTGCCCTGGGCGCGCAGGCCGTAGTCGTCCAGCCAGCGCCGCAGCAGCCTGGCGCCCTCGACGGAGTCCAGTGCGGCGCCGCCGGGCGCGTTGGCGTGCTGGCCGTAGCCGGCGAACTCGACCTGGCGGTAGCCGTAGCGCGCCAGTTGCCCGAAGACCTCCCGGAAGCCCGAGGGCAGGTCGCTGGAGAGCGGGTCGCGGCCGACCGCGTCACGGACGGTGTACAGGATGATGCCGCGCCTGTGGGCCGGCACGAGCACGTCACCGCCGTGTCCGTGACCGCCGTGGCCGGGGCTTCCGTCCTGGTCCTGGGCGAAGGCCGGTGAGGCGCCGAGGACGGGCGCGGCGATCGCCGCGCCGGCGACGGCGGTGCAGGTGCTGAGGAAGCGGCGGCGGCCGATGCCGAGGCCGCGGCGCAGGGCCTCGTCGGGGCCCGCTGTGATAGCGGGGGCGTCGGTGCGGGACGGGTCGGAGTGCGGGAACACGGGTGCCTGCCTTCTGTCGTGGTCCGCCCCCGAGCTGCGGGGCGGCCTGTTGTCAGTGCTGCGTGCTTCACTGAAAGCGGCTGGAAATCGGCAGCCGTACGTCAGCCGAGTCCGGCGAGGTGGAGCAGGAGTTGCTTGACATCGGTGGCCGCGATCCGGTCACCGACGGCGCGGGGGGTGGAGCAGATGAGGAGCGGACCGTCGTCGTCGCTCGCGGGTGGGCGGCCGTGGCTGCCCCGGACAGGTGACGGATCGAGAGGCACGACCGCCATGCGGTATCGCATACCGAGCTTCTTGCGGGCCAGGGCCGTGGCCGCCTTGACCTTCACATAGGGGTCGAGCGGGTCCATGAACAGCTCGACCGGGTCGTAGCCGGGTTTGCGGTGGATCTCGACGAGCCGCGCGAAGTCGGGTGCGCGGGCGTCGTCGAGCCAGTAGTAGTACGTGAACCAGGCGTCCGGCTCCGCGACGGCGACCAGTTCGCCGGAGCGCGGATGGTCGAGGTGGTGCGCCTTCTTGCCCTCGTCGTCGAGGAGTTCGGCGATGCCGGGCAGCTCGGCGAGAGCGGCCCGGGTGGCGTCCAGGTCCTCGGGGCGGCGCACATAGACATGGGCGATCTGGTGGTCCGCGACCGCGAAGGAACGGGACGCCATCGGGTCGAGGTACTCCATGCCGTCCTGGGTGTGCACCTCCAGCAGTCCCGCGCGGCGCAGAGCGCGGTTGATGTCGACGGGCCGGCTCACGGAGGTGATGCCGTACTCGGACAGCGCGACGACGGTACGGCCCTGCGCACGTGCCTCGTCCAGGAGGGGGGCCAGGGCGGCGTCCAGGTCGGCGGCCGCCCGCAGGGAGCGCGGGTCGTCGGGGCCGAAGCGCTGGAGGTCGTAGTCGAGGTGAGGGAGGTAGCACAGGGCGAGGTCGGGCCGGCGGGTGCGCAGGATGTGCCGGGTGGCGTCGATGATCCAGCGGCTGGAGACCAGGTCCGCGCCCGGGCCCCAGAAGTGGAAGAGGGGGAAGGTGCCGAGTCTGTCGGTGAGTTCGTCGTGCAGGGCCGGTGGCCGGGTGTAGCAGTCGGGCTCCTTGCGGCCGTCGGCGTAGTAGACGGGACGGGGGGTGACGGTGAAGTCGGTGTCTGCGCCCATGGCGTACCACCAGCAGATGTTGGCGACCGTGTAGCCGGGGTACGCCCGGCGGGCGGCGTCCCACAGTTTGTCGCCGGCGACGAGAGCGTTGTGCTGGCGCCACAGCAGGACGTCGCCGAGTTCACGGAAGTACCAGCCGTTGCCGACGATGCCGTGCTCGCAGGGGTGCGTGCCGGTGAGAAAGGTGGACTGGGCGGCGCAGGTGACGGCGGGCAGGACGGTGCCGAGGGGCGCCCGGGAGCCCGACTGTGCGAGGGACTTGAGGTGGGGCATGTGGTGGAGGAGACGGGGGGTGAGACCGACGACGTCGAGGACGAGGAGGGGAACGGGACGGTTCGGGGCCGCGATGGCCTGCGGGGTGGCGCCCGGGACGGTCTGCGGTGAGGCCGTACGGTCGGCGCCCGTGACTGGCTGCGGTGAGGCCGTACGGTCGGCGCCCGTGACTGGCTGCGGTGAGGCCGTACGGTCGGCGCCCGGGGTGGTCTGCGGTCGGGCCGTCCGGGCGGCCTCCGGGGTGGCGGAGGTCATGGGAGCTCCTTCAGGCCGAGGTCGGTCAGCAGGTCGCGGGCCAGGGCGAGTTCGGCGGCGATGCCGTCGGCGAGCTGGGCCCGGCCGCGGGGGCGCAGTGCGGGCGGGAGGGCCTGCCAGGTGTAGGTCTCGACCTCTAGGTGTCGGGTGAGCGGGTGCGGTCCGCCTACGAGGCGGGTCAGGACGTCCTTCAGCACGGGGAGCGTGGAGGTGAGGGGCGCGGCGGGGGCCGCGTGCAGCGGGACGTGGAAGTGGGCGCGCCAGGGCGAGGTGTCGGGCAGGGCGTCGCCGGTGAGGGCCTGGCCGAGGTCGTCCGTGCCGTGGCGGCGACCGGTGCTGCCGACCGTGCGGGTCTGGTGCAGGAAGCGGGGTTCGTCGAAGGCGGCGAGCGCCTCGCGGACGGCGGGGAGGTGGGGATGTTCGGCGTGCAGGGCGGCCGACAGCTGGGATTTGACGACGGGGACGCGGGCGGCGGCCAGCGCGTCCAGGGCGGTGTGCGGGTCTTCGAAGGAGGTGGCGAGGTGGCAGGTGTCGACGCAGACGCCGATGCGGGGGTGGCCGAGGGCGGCGAGCGGGGCGAGGGCGTCGCCGGTGGTCTCGACGACGCAGCCGGGCTCCGGTTCGAGGCCGACGCGGACGGAGCGGCCGGTGAGGTCCGCGAGGGCGTCCAGGCGTTCGGCGAGGGTGAGCAGGGCGGCGTGCGCGGCGTCGGCGCGGGCGTCGGTCCAGGTGGTGCGCCAGCCCAGCGGCAGCGTGGAGATGCTGCCCTCGGTGAGGTCGTCGGGGAGGAGGCCGGTGAGGACACGGGCGAGCGCGGTGGTGTGGTCGAGGCGCTCGGGGTCGGCCCAGTCGGGCCTGTACACCCGGTACTTGACCTGCTCGGCGCCGAAGCCTTCGTAGGGGAAGCCGTTGAGGGTGACGACCTCCAGGCCTCGCCGGTCGAGTGCGGCGCGCAGGCCGCGCAGGGCGGCCGGGTCGGTGTCGAGGGCGTGCGCGGCGTCCTTGGCGAGCCACAGGCCGATGCCGAGGCGGTCGCGGCCCAGCCGGCGGCGGACGGGCTCGCAGTGGTCGCGCAGTTGCGCGAGCACGCCGTCGAGGGTCTCGGCGGGGTGCACGTTGGTGCAGTAGGCGAGGTGGACGGTGGTGCCGTCGGGGTGGCGGAAGCGCATCGCTCACCCCCCGCCGCGCAGCACGGAGTTGCCCTCGTGGGTGGCGCCGGGAGCGCTCACCTCGACGTTCAGCCGGCCGCTGAGGCCGTAGAAGGCGACGGGGTTGCGCCACAGGACCCGGTCGACGTCGTCCTCGGTGAAGCCCTCGTCCAGCATCAGGTCGGCCACGCCGCGGGTCTTCAGGGGGTCGCTGCGGCCCCAGTCGGCGGCGGAGTTCACCAGGACCCGCTCCGGCCCGTACGCGCGCAGGATCCCGACCATGCGGCGTTCGTCCATCTTGGTGTCCGGATACACCGAGAAGCCCAGCCAGCAGCCGCTGTCCCTGGCCTCCTTCACCGTGGTCTCGTTGAGGTGGTCGATCAGAACGTGTTCCTCGGGCAGCGCGGACTCCCTGACGACGTCGAGGGTGCGGCGCAGCCCGGCGAGCTTGTCGCGGTGCGGGGTGTGCACCAGCGCGGGCAGCCCGTGGGCGGCGGCGAGCTGGAGCTGTGCGGCGAAAGCGGTGTCCTCGGCGGGAGTCATCGAGTCGTAGCCGATCTCGCCGACGGCCACGACGTGGTCCTTGACGAGATACCGGGGCAGTTCGTCGAGGACGGGGACGCAGCGCGGGTCGTTCGCCTCCTTGGGGTTGAGGGCGAGCGTGCAGTGGTGGGCGATGCCGTACTGGGCGGCCCGGAAGGGTTCCCAGCCGAGGAGGGAGTCGAAGTGGTCGAGGAAGGAGGCGGGCGAGGTGCGCGGCTGGCCGAGCCAGAAGGACGGTTCGACGACGGCGCGGACACCGGCGGCGTACATGGCCTCGTAGTCGTCGGTGGTCCGGGAGGTCATGTGGATGTGGGGGTCGAAGATGCGCATCAGGACTCCTTGCCGTGGGGGTGGCCCGCGCCGTGGGGGTGTGCCCCCTGGGGCCGTGTCCTGTGCGGCGGGGGCACGGGACCGGCCGGGCCGGCCGAGTCGGTCAGGGCGAGGACGCGGTGCAGGTCCCGCGGCACGGGACGGTCCGCGGCGGTGCGTTCGGCGGCGTGGTCGCGGAGCATGCGGGCGAGTTCGGGGTCTGCGCGGGCCCGCTCCGCCAGGCCCGCCACGGCGTCGACGGGCACCCCGGTGAACAGGCACTTCAGTACGGCGTGGCGCCAGGCGTGGGCGTCGAGATGGCGGGCGGCGTAGGGGCCCACGGCGGCGGCCAGGAGCCGGGTGTCGTTGGTGCGCAGGGCGTCCTCCACCAGCGGCAGGGCGTCCGGGCCGGGCACGAGGTGCGCCAGCGCAAGGAGTACGGCCCGGCGTTCGTCGGCGGTGCCCTGGAAGTACACCCGGCCCAGCGCGCCCGTGTCGGCGCGGGCGGAACGCAGGATGAGCAGCCGGGCTGCGTCCGCGTGCCGGGTGCCGCAGCGCCGGCCGGCCTCGGCGAGCCGCAGCTCCCACACGGAGATCGGGCCGTGGGTGCCGGGATGGTCGGCTGCCTCGTCGAGTGCTTGGCGCAGCCACGCGCGGGCCGGTTCGGTCAGCTGGGATTCCAGGTCGTCCTGGAGGACTTCGAGAGGAGTGAGCGCCGCGCCGCGACGCGTGCTGCCGGGGGCTGGGGTGAGGCCCGCGGGTGATGACGCCGGGGTGGTGCGGCGCTGGGTCATGGAGTGCTCCCTTCCTGGGTGGCCAAGGGCTCGCCGGGTGGCACGGGAGAGGGGGCCGGGACCGGCCCCGACAG
>NZ_JARGEF010000214.1:0-14150 GCF_033794725.1 Streptomyces sp. ID05-39B
AAGAAGGGAGCGGGGGGGGAGCGGGGGGGAAGAGGTGGAACGCAGGTGTACAGCCGAGAAGGCTGCGAGACGAGCTCGTGGAGACCGCAGGCAGACCGCAGTGAGTGGTCGCGACTGGGCGGAGGGGGGTCTGCCGGGGAGGTTGGCGAGACCTGGGGGTGAGGCGGCCGGGACATCGGTGACCGGTGCGACAAGGCGGGTCTCGCGGCGACCGATGAGTGTCCGGATCGCCCGAGAGGCGGGTCGGGTGCGGTGGCGTGGGAACGGCTCGGTAACCTAAGGCCGCTGACAGACCCTTAGGGCGGCTTTATCCAAGGAGAGCTGCCCCTGCGTTCCCAAGGAGTTGCCGCCGCCGTGAGCAGCAGCCTTCGACGCGGCGCCCTCGCCGCGTCCGCCCTCGTGTTCTCGATCGCCACGCTCGCCGCGTGCGGAGCCGGCAACGATTCCCAGACCCTGGAGATCAAGCCCGACAACGCCGCTACGAGCGTCGGCGACATCAAGCTCCAGAACGTCGTCGTCATCACCCAGCCCGACCCGGAGTCCACGGGCCCCGCCGCGATCTCCGCGACCGTCTTCAACAACGGGAGCGAGCCGCAGACGCTGGACTCCGTCACCGTGGACGGCGTCGAAGGCGCCGCCGAGATCAAGCCCGCCAAGGGCGGTGGCAAGCTGACCGTCCCGGCCGGCGGTTCCGTCGTCATCGGCGGCAAGGACAACGCCACGGTCAGCATCCCCCACAGCGGCGAGGCGATGCAGGACGGCAACGCGCAGAAGGTCACCTTCACCTTCAGCGAGACCGGCGAGATCAACCTGCGCGCCTTCGTCGTTCCCGCCGAGCACTACTTCGCCGAGTGGGGCCCCAGCGACGTCCCGAGCGCCCCGGCCGAGTCGGGCTCCAAGTCGCCGTCCGCGGGCGAGTCGGCCTCCGAGACGCCCGCTGGTGAGGGTGCCGAGGGTGAGGGCACGACCGAGGGCTCTTCCCCGGGCGACACGGCCTCCCCGAGCGCCTCGCAGTCGGAGACGGCCGGCCACTGAGCGCCGTACACCTCCGACGTACGCACGTACGCCGAAGGGGCGGCACCCTGCGCGGGTGCCGCCCCTTCGGCGTAGGTCACTGCCGGTCCACGCTACAGCCCGCGGCCTTTCGGCCTACGGCCCCGAGCACCGTCCCAGACGCACCCCTCGCACCGCTGCGCGGGCTTCGCAGTGCTGCGCCGGGCTCCGCCCAGCGGCTTCAGCGGCTCTGCGTCATGTCGGCCTACGGCTCGAACTTGTAGCCGAGACCGCGGACCGTGACCAGGTACCGGGGGGCCCCGGGGTCGGGCTCGAGCACCGTCCCAGACGCACCCCTCGCACCGCTGCGCGGGCTTCGCAGTGCTGCGCCGGGCTCCGCCCAGCGGCTCCAGCGGCTCTGCGTCATATCGGCCTACGGCTCGAACTTGTAGCCGAGACCGCGGACCGTGACCAGGTACCGGGGGGCCCCGGGGTCGGGCTCGATCTTCGCGCGCAGGCGCTTGACGTGGACGTCGAGGGTCTTGGTGTCGCCGACGTAGTCGGCACCCCAGACGCGGTCGATGAGCTGCATGCGGGTCAGAACGCGGCCCGCGTTGCGCAGCAGCATCTCCAGGAGGTCGAACTCCTTGAGGGGGAGGTCGACCTTGGAGCCGGAGACGGTGACGACGTGACGGTCGACGTCCATACGGACCGGACCGGCCTCCAGGGCCGCCGGTGCGACCTCCTCGGGCTCCCCGCGACGGCGGAGCACCGCGCGGATGCGGGCCACCAGTTCGCGGGAGGAGAACGGCTTGGTGACGTAGTCGTCGGCTCCTATTTCGAGGCCGACCACCTTGTCGATCTCGCTGTCCTTGGCCGTCACCATGATCACAGGGACGTTGGAGCGGCCGCGCAGCTGGCGGCAGACCTCCGTGCCGGGCAGGCCCGGCAGCATGAGGTCGAGAAGCACGAGGTCGGCGCCGTTGCGCTCGAACTCGTCGAGTCCATCGGGACCTGTGGTCGCGACAGCGACCTCGAAGCCCTCCTTGCGGAGCATGTACGACAGGGCGTCGGAGAAGGACTCCTCGTCCTCGACGACGAGCACTCGGGTCACGGAAGGACCTCCGGGGCGGAAAGCGTCTGGTACGCGGCTGAGTCGGGGGGTGAGGCATGGGGGGTGCCGGCGGCGAACCCGCCCTCCACGTCGCCGTCGAGGCCGGGGTGCTGCTGGGCACGGTCACGGGTGGCGCCCGCCTCCGGCAGTCGCAGCGTGAATGTGGAGCCCTGTCCCTCTGCGCTCCACACCGTGACCTCCCCGCTGTGCGAGGCGGCCACGTGTTTGACGATCGCCAGCCCGAGGCCCGTACCGCCGGTGGCACGGGAGCGGGCGGGGTCGACCCGGTAGAAGCGCTCGAAGATACGCTCCTTGTCCTTGTCCGAGATGCCGATGCCCTGGTCGGTCACGGCGATCTCGATCAGTTCCCCGCCGTGCAAGGTCACCCTGCGGGCGGCTATGCCGACGCGGGTGCGGGCGGGTGAGTAGTTGACGGCGTTCTCCACCAGGTTGCCGAGGGCCGCGGCCAGCTGACCACGATTGCCCCAGATCCGCAGGTCGCCGGCGTCGCCAGACCGTCGGCCGGCACCGTCCTGCTCGGGCCCTTCGGGGGCTCCGACGTTCGCGGCCATGGTGATCTGTTTGGCGCCGGCCTGGTGCCGGCAGCGGTCGACGGCCTCGGCGACGAGTTCGTCGACGCGGACCGGTTCGGCGTCCTCCAGCGGATCGTCGTTCTGGACCCGGGAGAGGTCGATGAGTTCCTGGACCAGGTTGGTCAGGCGGGTCGCCTCGATCTGCATCCGGCCGGCGAAGCGCTCCACCGCCTCGGGGTCCTCGGAAGCGTCCATGACAGCTTCGGAGAGCAGGGAGAGGGCGCCGACCGGGGTCTTCAGCTCGTGGCTGACGTTCGCGACGAAGTCGCGGCGGACGGCCTCGATGCGCCGGGCCTCGGTCAGGTCCTCGACGAGCAGAAGGACGAGCCGGGAACCCAGCGGGGCCACCCGGGCCGACACCGCGAGGGCCTCGCCCCGGCCGGTGCCGCGCCGGGGCAGATCCAGCTCGACCTGGCGTATCTCCCCGTCACGCCGGGTGTCCCGGGCCATCTGGAGCATCGGATCGACGGCGAGCTTGCCGCCGCGGACCAGCCCGAGGGCGTACGCGGCGGAGCTGGCCTTGACGACGGCGTCGGCCTCGTCGAGGACGACGGCCGAGGAGCGGAGCACGGACAGTACGGTGTCC
Source organism: Streptomyces sp. ID05-39B (assembly GCF_033794725.1). NCBI lineage: Bacteria > Bacillati > Actinomycetota > Actinomycetes > Kitasatosporales > Streptomycetaceae > Streptomyces > Streptomyces sp. ID05-39B. The sequence continues at coordinate 3,287 of NZ_JARGEF010000214.1, forward strand.
ACGCCCGGCGGAAGCACGGGATCGGTGTGCAAGGAGGTCCTGGTGGGTCGGTTCTGGTCGCGTTCGCTCCAACGGAACGCCAGCATGGCGATCACGCCGGTGAGCACCCCGGCGATCGCTGCCGCTGCGGCAACCGCCGCGTTCACGTCCATGCCACCAGGTTAGGCATGCGACAGGTCCCGGCCACAGCCATCGAGGTGCGACCTCGAACACTCGTCGCCCAGAGTTCACCTTGGAGCCAGGGGCGGTTCATGTGGGGTGACGGAATCCGACGCGTACGGGGCGGACCGTGACACCGTGGGGTTCGCAGCGCCGGTTCCACGGCCGGTCCCGGCCCCCTGAACCCCCGACGAACCACGTATGAGAGGGAACCCTGATGCGGGACGCGTACCACGAGGAACTGGACTCCATCGGCGACGCTCTGGTGGAGATGGCCCGGCTGGTGGGGTCGGCGATCGGGCGCGCCACGACCGCCATGCTCGACGCCGATCTGAAGCTGGCCGAGAGCGTGATCGAGGGTGACAAGAAGGTCGACGAACTCCAGCACGACCTGGAGGCGCGGGCCATAGCGCTGCTCGCACGCCAGCAGCCGGTGGCCACCGACCTGCGCATCGTCGTCACGTCGCTGCGCATGTCGGCCGACCTGGAGCGCTCCGGCGACCTCGCCCAGCACGTGGCGAAGCTGGCCCGGCTGCGCTTCCCCGACCGGGCGGTGCCGCACGACCTGCACGCCACCATCCTGGAGATGGGGCAGCTCGCGCAGCGCCTGATGGCCAAGGCCGCCGAGGTGATCATCACCAAGGACGTCGACCTCGCACTCCAGCTGGAGACGGACGACGACGAGATGGACCTGCTGCACCGCACGCTGTTCCAGCACCTGATCGACGACCGCTGGAAGCACGGCATCGAGACGGCCGTGGACGTCACCCTGCTCGGCCGCTACTACGAGCGCTTCGCCGACCACGCCGTGGCGGTGGCCAAGCGCGTCGTGTTCCTGGTGACGGGCGAGCACGCGGACAACCTCCAGCAGGACCTCCCGACGGAGATCCAGCCGGTGACGGGACCGGAAGGGGCATAGTCGGTCGCGGTCGCCGGGTGGCGGGTGACGGAGGGCTGGACGGGGGTGTGGTCCGTCGCCGAGTGGTGGGACGGGGCGCGTGGTTGCTCCCTTCCGGGAGGGGCCGGGGGCGCCTCGGAGCCTCCGTGCGCCGTTGATGCGCCCGCCCGAACGGGCATGAACTGGGCACAGGCGCTCCTGCCTCCAGGCCTCCAGGAGGAACCCATGGCCGAAGCCCCCAGCAAGCCCGACCCCACTCAGGAACGCCCGACCGAGCAGCCCGCCGAGATCAGAAGCCTGCCCATGGTCGCGGCGTGCGGCTGCGGCTCGGGCTGCGGCTGCGGCTGTCAGTCGGGCAACCCCTGCCAGTGCGGCTGAGACGCCACGCTTGAGAGGGGCCGGACGCAGGACGCGTCCGGCCCCTCTGACTGTGGCCCCTCTGGGCCTTGCCCCTCTTCTCACGGCGGGTCCCCCTGCCGCGCGAACCCGTGCGCACGGGCGCAGCATGGAGGAAGCAACCGCGACCGCAGGCAGGCTCCGGCGTGCGTGCCTGCATGAGAAAGGGGATGCGGTCATGACCAAATTCATGGACGTCCACCACGGCATGGAGGGCATCACCGCCGACCAGCTCCATCAGGCCCACCAGGCCGACCTCGCGATCGAGTCGGACGAGAACGTGCACTTCGAGAGCGCCTGGGCGGACCCGGAGTCCGGCACCGTCTACTGCCTCTCCGAAGCCCCTTCCGCCGACGCCGTCCAACGCATCCACGAACGCGCGGGCCACAAGGCCGACGAGATCCACGCGGTGCCGCTGTCGATCTGAGCGACTCCCGGCTCGCCCTGCGGCCCCGGCGGCCGCCGCAGGAACCGCCGCGCTCAGGGCCCACGTGGGCCCCGGCCATGATCATGCCCCCGATCCGCGCGTCCGCGCAGGTCGGGGGCATGATCATGGAGGTTACTTCTTCTTGCCCTGGGTCTTGCCGGGGATCTTGGTGAGCTGGGTTTCTGCTGGTCAGGGGCAGTGGGCTCGTGCGCCTGGTGGTCGTCGTTGGTCGTCATTGGCCACTGTTGAGCGACGTCGGACGGCCCAGGGACGGCCCAGCGTGGATCACATGAACGGCTTCAACCGGCGGAAGCGGCCCGCCACTGCGCGGTGATGCACCCCTCTTCCATGTCCCACCACTCCTTGGCAACACCGTGCTTCAGCAGCCTTTGCACCTTGGCGAAATCGGCGGTGGGCGGAACGTCCAGGGCGACCATGCCGAACTGTTCTATGCCCTCGCCGTCGATGCCGAGTTCACGGAACGCGTTGATCACGCTCTGCCGTGCGGCTCCCGAGCCGCTGTCACGGGACACGATGAGGCGGATGGTGCAGTTCTCCGAACGCCGAACCACTTCGCCGGCCCAGTGCACGCCTTCGTCGTCGGGCTCGGTAGCCACGACGTCCCCGCATGCGATGCCTCGAACGAACCAGGGGATGTTGTCGAGCCGCACGGTGCCGTCGCCCTGGTCGACAGCCCACAGGCTCTCCACCGACGCCGGAGGCCAGTCGCCTTCGACCTCAAGCCGAAAGTGCACCCTCACGTACGGGCCTTCGGGGTTCGTCATGGTGCCCAGGATGCACAGTCATGTCACGCCGACCGCTGGTGGGTGACCGACGACGCCTGCTTGGTACAGGTTTGTCGGAGCGTCAGCCGACGAAAGCCAGCCACGACGGCGGGTCCGCCGACCGATCAGGCGCGCGTGTGTCTCGCTGCGCCCCCACCGGCCTCAACCACGCTGCCGGTGTCGTCGACCAGAGCAAGCCGCACCGGCCGGGGCGTACGGAAAATCTGGTGCTCGCCTCGTCCAGGCTCACAACTTGGGAAGCTGCGGGTATTTGTGGCTGGTTGGGGTTCCGCCTCCTCCGGAGGAATGCGCCTACCCGCCTTGGTCATCACCTGACACGGTGTGTGCTCGGCTTGTAGCATCGAGCACTCGGGAGGGTCATATGAGTTTTTGGTCCGAGCTGGGTTTCGGCAGCAACCCCTACGTTGTCAAGCCACTGCCGTCGAGCGCAGATGGCAGGGAGTTGCTTGTAGGCCGAGACACAGAGCTGAGAGCTTTACTGCGGAGGATCGAAGAAGGCGACACGCACGTTGTCCTTGAAGGTCCTAACGGTGTCGGGAAGACCAGCCTTGTAGCGGTGGCAGCCTGGGTCGCGACCGACCGGTTCCTGGAGAGAAAGACTCCTCAGCTCTATCTATCTCTGCCGGAGCCTTTGCAAATTAAGGAAGACGCGTCAGAGTTCATTAGTGATTGCTACTTCGCTATCGCTCGCGCCTTTCTTGAGAAGGAAGAAATCCTGAAGCGGGCCGATCGCAAAGTTCCCCGCACAAAGGATATTAAGGCATGGCTGGAGGCCCCTATACTAAAGGGGCGTGGATTTAATCTGTCGTCGCCATTTGGTGGCGGCGGGATGGCGGGCAACTCTGCCGCCAATAGTTCACCAGGTTTCTCTAACGCAGGCTTTAGGGCAACAATTCGAACCTGGCTGCGGGATGCTTTTCCTGAAGGAACGGGCGGCTTGGTTGGCGTCATTGACAACCTCGAACTGCTAGAGACGTCTAACGCCGCCCGTCGCCTTCTAGAAGAGATCCGTGATCCAGTACTTCAACTGAACGGAATGCGGTGGGTTCTTTGCGGAGCGCGGGGAATCGCCCGAAGCGTTGCGGCAACTCCTCGCCTGAACGGTGTGCTATCTGATCCTATCGAGATCACCCCTGTCGCGGACGAACATATTTCAAATCTGATCGACACTCGATTGCGGCACTATTCCGTGAGGCCAACCAGCAAGGCGCCGGTCTCCGCGGCATCATTTGAGCATGTGTACGAGGTTGCTCACAATAACCTTCGGGACTCGCTGCGACACGCTCAAAGCTTTTCACAAGACAACGAATCGGAATTCTTCCTCTCCAGATCAGAAGGGGAAATCGCCGAAGCGTTCACTAAGTGGGTTGAAAATCTCGCAATGAAACATGAAGCCAGTGCCAAGTTGCAGCCTCGGACGCGAAAACTTCTGGAAGATCTGGCTTCCTTTGGCGGGACGTGTTCCCCGAGCGATTTCGAGCAATTCGGCTTCAACGATCGAGCGCATATGCGAAAGAATGTAGTGGAACTTGAGCGGTACAGTCTGGTGATCAGCAGCAAGGACGACGACGATCAGCGGCGGCGGTCCATTGAAATCACATCCAAGGGTTGGCTGGTTCATTACGCGCGTTCGCAGGGTTTGAGCGCCCCACACATCCCGGGCCTGTAGATACAGAGGCAAAAATCGGTTGAGTATCGAATTGCTAGGTCAATCCGACGGACGACCGGCGAAAATACAATGCCATAACCACTATCGGAGTGCGTGTGGGTATTTATTCTGTCGTGGATGCGGCCTCAGCCTGGACATCTATACCGCTCGCACTGGCAGGTTTCGGCGTCACAATTTGGCAGACAACCAAAGCAAAGCAAGCAGCACAAATGGCTGAGAAGTCTGCAAAAGAAGCAAAGGACAGGATTGGCAGATCATCACTCTTGGTCCTACTGCCTCAACTCCACAGAGCCGAAGAGCAACTGGAAAGGGCAGTGCGAGATGGATCGGTAGAACTAACCATTTCTTGGCTCTCCACATGGCGGTGGCAGGCTAGTCAAATGCGTGGACTCCTCGATGAAGCTGATCTACCGCAACGCGATATAGCTGTATCCCTACAGGCATCCATCTCTTCCGCCACGTCAGCTAAAGAGAAGTTGATTTCAAACAGCAATCCAGACGTTGTCTCTGCCACTCGTAGTGTGCGCGCAGCAATGGGCAAGGTTACAGGCGAGCTGGGCGCTATGGCCTCCAGCCACGGTATGCAGTCGGGAGCCCCCTAAATGGAAAACGAGCAAATGCTGCACGCGCTTATCGAAAAGCTGATCGAAAAGACGAAGGAAGGCCGCATCAATTGGACAGATCAAGAAAGTGTAGAGACTCGGGAACTGGGAAGCCGATCCTTTGCCAGCTTCACACTTTCTCTGACGCGGGGAACTATTTCGATCTGGAGCACCGACGGCGACGATCTACACCCTTACGTATTTCAAATTCGAGGAGACAGGGGTCAAGTGGTCGAACAGATAGAGACTTCTCGAATCCTCGCGACCGAAGATCGCGAGTACACTCAAATTGAAAATAGCATTCGGGTTCTCTATGATCTGGCTCGCAGGAATGCACTGAACACTGATTCTGTCCTTCGGCAGATACTAGATGATCTCAATGGTAAATGACGAAAGGTGGCGGATCGGCTTTGCGCTGAACTCCCTTTGGCGTGAGTGATCACGGTTCGCAATTCCCTGCACTCCGTTCCGCTCGTATCCCTGCCCATTGCACGTGGGATTACCCTTCGTTGACATCAGCTGGCTGCTTGCCGCGTGCGCGGTGCGGGCGCCGGCCGGGCTGGAGCGGGACGGAGGCAGGAGCGCAGGCCCGGCCGGGGGCCGGGCCGCGCGCGGGGAGCGGAGCGAGCCGCCTTGAACCCGTAGAGAAAGTTGTAACTCAGTCTGTTCGGTGGGGCTTGAAGTCCTGTGCGCAGGCAGGAAGTTCGCCCTTCTCGCGGTATGCGAGTGGCAGGTAGAGAACTGGTCGGATCGTCCACGTGATTCGGGTGTCGGCGTGGGTCACCGAGACTGTGCAGGGCTCGGAGCGCAGCAAGGCTCGTCGTGTCTCGATGCGGCCGTCGTACAGCCAGTGCCATGCCTCGTTCGAGGCATCGGCGTCGAGGGCCGGTGAGATCGTGCGGAGGGTGACCGCTACCCAACGGTCCGCCTGGGGCGCCGAGTAGGCATCGAAGGACGCTCGTAGCGCCGGCGCTTCCCCCTCGCTGAGATCTTGCGTCCAGCACTCGCACCAGTAGCCGCGTCGGAGTTCCTTCGTCAGCACGGGTGGCCTCCTGGCTGGGTGTCGGTGAACAGTTCCGCGGTGACGGTGTGGCCGTGGTCGCTGTCGTGGACGACGACCCGGTGGGCGATCGCGCTGACCATTCCCAAACCCCGGCCGTGCTCGGCGTCCTGGTCCTGGTCGTGCTCGGCCTTCGGGGCCGTGCCGGTGCCTCCGTCGTCCGTCACCGAGACCGCGACCACCTGCGCCGAGACGGCGACGGCCAGGTGGAAGCTGCCGAATGCCTGGCCGCTGGCCGTGTGGAGGATCGCGTTCGCGCTCAGCTCGCTCACGATCAGCTCGGCGTCCTCGACTAAAGGGGAACCGCGCAGGATGTCGCGGGTCCAGCGGCGGGCTCTGCTGACCTCTTCAGGGAAACCTGGGCAAGACAGGCCCCAGACCCTCGCTGTACTCGTATACTCGTGCATACAAGTTCCTTTATGCTGGTAGGCCGCCATGTGCAGCGGGTTCGGGCTAGACGAGTTTCACGCCGTCGTGGGCGCGGATGGCCGGCGGAGACGCCGCGTCCAATGCGTCGATGACGCGGATCGCGTACGCCTCGTCGGCGAGTTCGGAGACTTCTTCACGAGTAACCCAGCGCAGGGCGCGGGTCTCGTCGCCGGTGGTGGGCGTGCCGTCGGCCGCTTCGCAGCGGAAGACCAGCGAGACGATCAATCCCGTCATGTTCTTGTAGATCCCCGTGAGGGTCGCGGGAAGTGCGATCTTGACGCCGGTCTCTTCGAGCACTTCGCGCTGAAGGGCTTCGGGGATGGTCTCCTCGCGTTCGAGGATGCCGCCCGGTGGTTCCCAGTGACCGTTGTCGCGGCGCTGGATCAGGAGGGCCCGGCCCTGGTCGTCGACGACGACCCCGGCCACGCTCACGGAGTGCGGGCGTTCTGTGCTCACGTTCCTCGGCCCTCTCGGATGGCTAGGCTCTCCACCGTAGCAACAACACTCGCCCACTCGTCTAGATACCTAAAGGAGTACACGTGAGCCCCCTTTCTTCGGGCCTGCTCGGTGATCTCGACCCCACGAGCGATCGTGCGGTCTTCCGGCAGATCGCCGACCAGCTGCGTGACGCCATCGACCGTGGGCGATTCCGGGAGGGCGAGAAGCTCCCCTCGGAAGCGGAGCTAGTGGACCACTACGGCGTATCCCGCATGACGGTTCGCAACTCCTTCTCCATCCTCCAGGGCGAGGGACTGGTCCACGCCGAGCACGGCAAGGGTGTCTTCGTCCGACCAAGGCCCCCCGTGCGGCGTCTCGCCTCCGACCGGTTCGCCCGTCGTCACCGGGAACAGGGGAAGTCCGCGTTCATCGTCGAGGCGGACGCCGCCGGCAGTCATCCTCAGGTCGACAGCCTTGAGGTCAAGGAAGAGAAGGCCAGTCAGGACATCTCCACCCGGCTCGGGTCCGTACGGCGGGTGCTCGCCCGTCGGCGCCGATACCTCCTAGACGGACGGCCGGTCGAGTTCGCCACCTCCTATCTCCCGCTCGACATCGCCCGCGGAACGCCGATTGCCGAACCCAACCCCGGCCCTGGCGGCATCTACGCCCGTCTCGAAGAGCTGGGCCATCGCCTCGACCACTTCGAGGAGGAGATCCGCGCCCGGATGCCCTCTCCCGCCGAGGTGAAGACACTCCACCTGGCGGCCGGCGTCCCCGTGATCCACCTGATCCGGACCGCCTTCGACACCGAGGGGCGAGCGGTCGAGGTCTGCGACACGGTCATGGCAGCGGACGCCTACGTCCTGTCGTACCAGCTCCCGGCCACCTGAGCGGGTGACCGTCGGTGGTGCGCGGGGCCGTTCTCCCGAACTCGTACACCCCAACACGCTTACTCGTATAGACGAGTGGGCAAGTTGTGTGGCAGGGTGATCGTCGTGAGCCCGAGAGATCAGGTTCGCAGATCGCATCTTGTATAGACGAGTAGATAGGAACGCAACCTTGCGCACCATCCGTGTTGAGACCTCCGCCGCGACCATCCTCCTGACGGAGGCTCCCGAGCCGAAGGTCCGCGACCGTCAGACCGGCGAGATCGCCAAGGACGCCATCAGCGGCGAGGCGCTGATGACCATCGGCGTCGTGTACATCGAGGACGGCGAGTCCTCGCTCATCAAGGTCACCATCCCGGAGGGCGGTGTCTCCGAGGGACTGAACCTCGGCGCTCCGGTCTCGCTGCCGGGGCTCATCGCCCGGCCGTGGGAGTCCGTGTTCAACGGACAGCAGCGTCACGGCATCGCCTACCGCGCCGCCGCCGTCACTCCCGCCGCCTTCCCGGCGGCCATGGGGGCCTCGGCCTGATGTCCGACCTGGCGACTCTTCTAGAGGTGGGTGGTCCTGTCGCCGCGCTTGGCGGCGGGACTGCCTACGCCCGCGCCAACCACCCGGGTCTCTACTGGTCGGCGGTCGGCGGTCCGATATCGACTGTTCGCCTCCTTAGCTCGTACGCCTCGGTCATGGAAGCCTGCGGCCTGACCGTCGCCCCCTCCCGGCTGCGGATCCTCGCCGTCAAGGCCACCACCCGCCGTGAGGTCCGGCCGGTGCCTCCCCGCCGGGGCATCATCCGGCCCACGACCACCGGATTACGACTCCGGCTCCGCCTCGCTCCTGGGCAGGAACCCGCCGACGTCGCCGCCTCGGCCGAACGGCTGCGGCACGCCTGGGGCGTCCACGCCGTCTACGTCAGCACCGTCAAGCCGGGCGTCGTCGAGTTGCGGCTCGTCGGCTTCGACGTCCTGCGCAAGGTTCGGATGCCCCGCAAGATCGAGGGCGGCTTCCTCAAGGTGCCGGTCGCGCTGCGGGAGGACGCCATGCCCTTCGTACGCGACTACCGGGCCGTGCCCCATCAACTCACCCTCGGCGCGACGCTGTCGGGCAAGTCCATGTACCTCCGGCACCTGGTGGCCGGGCTCGCCCGTCAGGACGTCGCTCTCGTCGGCGTCGACTGCAAGCGCGGCGTCGAACTGGCTCCGTTCGCCTCGCGACTCTCCGCGCTCGCCACCGACCCGGATGAAGCCGCTGAACTGCTGCCCGTCCTGGTCAAGGAAATGGAGGACCGATACGACCTGATCAAGGCCAGGCAAGGCATCGCCCCCGATCTCCCTGACGAAGAGATCACCTCCGACATCTGGGGCCTGCCCGAGAGCGAACGGCCCGTGCCCATCGTCCTGTTCGTCGACGAGGTGGCCGAACTCTTCCTGACCGCCACCCGCAAGGATGAGGAACGGCGCGACGAGATGGTCACTCAGCTCATCCGGCTCGCCCAGCTCGGCCGCGCGGCCGGCATCTACCTGGAGGTGTGCGGGCAACGGTTCGGCGCTGAGCTGGGCAAGGGCGCGACCATGCTCCGGGCCCAGTTGACCGGCCGCGTCTGCCACCGCGTCAATGACGAAGCCTCCGCGAAGATGGCCCTCGGCGACATCGCGCCGGAAGCGGTGCTCGCCGCCTGCGCCATCGCCCCTGAGCGCCCCGGCCTCGCCGTCGCGGGCGACACCTCCGGCGGCTGGTCCCGTATCCGCACCCCCTACCTCTCCCTCGGCGACGCCGCCGACATCTGCCGGGAGACGGCCAACCTGGTGCCCGACCTGCCCGCGCTGAAGCCCTTCCGGCCCGACATCCCCGTACGGCCCGTCGAGACCTCGGCCCCCGTCGTCGAGCCGCATCCCGCCATCGGCTGACAGCCCCTTTCCCACCGTCGGCGTGACCGCCTCACGCCATGCCCCTACCCCTCCCATGCCTGAACCAGGAAGGAGACGCTCTCATGCGCACCCAACTGGCCCGGGTCGACGCGGTGCTCGTCCAAGCGCTCATCGCCGCCGCGCTGTCCTTCGCGCACATTCACGACGTCGCCGTGGCGGCCGGACAGGACGGCTGGAAGGCCTGGGCCTACCCCGTCTCGGTCGACCTGCTGCTCGTCGCCGCCTGGCGTCGCCTGCGCTCCGGCTCGGCCAAGGGTGCGGCCTGGTGCTGGTTCGTCATCGCGCTCGCCGCATCCCTGGGCGCGAACGTCGCCACGGCCGGCCTGCTTGACCTCGGCAACGTCCCGGCCTGGCTGCGCATCCTCGTCGCGGGCTGGCCCGCCGTCGCTTTCCTCGGTGGAACCCTCCTCGCCCACTCTGCACCCAAGACGGCCGACGACGTCGAGGTCATCGAGGACCAGGAGCACGAGCCCGACCCCGAGCCGCCCGTCCCACCCGCCATCGAGGCTCCGCCGGAACGCCCCGCCGTCCCGGTCCCGGCCGCACTCATCGACCACGCCCGCAAGGTCGCCGCCGAACACCACACCCGAACCGGCACCCCCATGGACGTCACCACCCTGCGCGCCCGCCTCGGCGTCCCGGCGCCCATGGCCGAAGCCATCGCCGCCCACCTCTGAGGGAGCTCTGATGACCGCCCACCGCCGCTTCCGCAACGTCACCCGCATCGGCCCCGTACAGGTCGGCACCGCCTACGACCACCGCGGCCGCGAGAAGCACACCGCCGCCTGCACCGCCCCGCGCTGCAACTTCTCCGCCGACTACGACAGCCGAGCCGCCGCCGAACTCGCTGCCCGCACCCACTGCTGCCCTGTCCGCTGAAAGGACCTCGTACCCCGTGACCGTCAGCCTTCCGCTCGTCGTCGTCCTCGGCTTCTTCGCCTGGGGCGCGGTCAAGTACCTCGGCGTCCGCACCTGGATCGTCGTCCTGATCGCCCTCTTCGGCTTCTGGCTCTCGCACACCTTCCTCGCCCCCGCCATCGAATCCGGCACGCGCTCCGGCGTGGACGTCATAAACGGCTCACATGACTAGACGAGTAGATAAGGAGAGTTCCGCCGTGTTCCTGCCCAAGTACCCGGACAGCCCCACCCCGCCGCCCGCGCACACCC
>NZ_JARGEF010000215.1:0-14093 GCF_033794725.1 Streptomyces sp. ID05-39B
ATTCTGTACCGCACAGGGTCATTGTCGCTGGGGTTGCGGGATGGGGCACGGGGTTTCTGGCGGGGTCGGCTGACCGGCCGTCGGTGTGACATGACTGGCGCGCGCGTGAGAGGCGGCTGACCGGCCGTCCGCGACGGTGACCGGAGTCGGTGCGGGGTGGCGCAGCCCGGCGCCGGCGGGGTGCTTCCCCCGCTCTCGGCCTCGCTTGAGTGGGACCATCGCCCGCCTGTGCCGCCCGGTGCCGCCCCGAACGGCACGCAGGCCCGCAGGCCGAGCGGCAGAGGACGGTGACCGCAGGCCAGGCAACCACCCGCAGCCGAGTCAGAGGCCAGCCGCACCGCCTCGCTCGGCCCCTCGCCGCGACCCGTCGCCACGTCGCCCCTCGCCGCGCCCCCGTCGCCGCAGCTCACCCCCCTGAGGAGACCGCCCGTCTCTGGGGGGCGATGCCCGCTGGGACCGCGCGGGCTCGGGCCGGGGTTCCTGTCCAGCAGGTGCCCCTGCGGGAGAGGAGGCGGCGGAGCCACAGTTCGAGGGAGATCAGGTCGGCGAGGCCGTCCAGGGGAAGGGGCTCGCCCGCGGCGGCCGCGCGGAGGGCCTTGCGGACGACGCGGGCCTCGATCAGGCCCGCGTCGGCGAGCAGGGGAGCGTCGAAGAGGGCGATGAGGGGGTCCGCGGCCATGCGCAGGCCCGCGCGGGCCGCGGCGGCGGTGGTGGCCTGGGTGGGGGTGCCCCAGCCGGGCGGGAGGTCGGCCACGCCGGAGCTCTTGAGGACCGTGCGCAGGATCGAGGCGCGCGCCCCGGGTTGCACGCGCAGGGTCTCGGGGAGGGCGCGGCAGGCGCGCACGACCTGGTTGTCGAGGAAGGGCGCGTGCAGGCGCTGGGAGCGGATCTCGGCCGCCTGTTCCAGGACGCGCAGGTCGGCCGCATGGCGGGCGAGTGCGGCACGCGCGCGATAGTCGCCGGGGCGCTGGCCGGGTCCGCCTCCGGCGCGGTGGGCCGTGCTCTGGAGGCGAACCGATACTTCGGCCAGCGCCTCGCCGGTCAGCCACCGTGCCGCCGGGCCGGGCCCGCCCCAGGCGAGGGCGGCCAGGGAGGCGCCCACCGCGCCTCCGGGGTCGTCGAAGCGGCGGTGCATGAGCCGTTCGGCGAGGCCGTCCAGTCCCGCCCGGTACGGCGTGCGGGCCAGCCGGCGGGCGGCGCCGTACACGCGCGCGGGGACGAGGACGGAGCCGTCCGCCTTGGTGAGGGCGGCGACGGGGCGCACCAGGTGACGTCGTCTGCGGTCCATGAGGAGGTCGGCGAGGCGGGCGGGGTGGGCGTCGAGGACCTGGCGGGCGCCGTACCCGGTGAAGTGGTCTGCGCTGCCCGCGGCGAGGCGGGCGCGGTGGCGGGCCGCGGTCACCAGGCTGGGGCCGGGTTCGTCGGTCAGCGGGCCGTCCAGGTCGGCGTACGGCAGGGTCTCCTCGCCGCCGGCCACGACGACGTGGTGCAGGCGGGGGTTGGCCGCGAGGGTCCCGGCCCGTTCCAGTTCCGCCTCGCGTCCGCCGACGGCCAGGTCGTTGAAGGTGACGGCGAGCAGGCGCTCGCCCGCGCCCGTGCCGTGTCCGAGGAGTGTGCCGGGCATGCCGGGAAGGCCGGCGGCGAGGAGGGCGAGCGTCCCGGAGGCGGGGCCACCGGACAGGTCGGCGCCGATGCCCGGAACCGGCATCCCGCGCGCGGCGCGCCGCTCCGCGGGCCCCATGCCGGGTACGGGGCCGGGGTCGATGTCGGGCACGTGCCGCGGCGCCGACAGACGCGCGCGTACTGCCTCGACGAGGGCGTCACGGACGCCGTCGACCGCGCTGTCCGGGTCCGCCGGGGCGGCGGCCACGGCGAGCGAGGCGACCTGCTCGTAACCGGCGATCTCGCGGGCACCGGCGCGCAGGATGAGTGCGTGCCCCGGCGGAATGCGCCGTACGCCGTCGTAGGGGGTGGAGTCCTGCACGGCGGCCGGTACGTCGGGAGCGGCGAGCAGGGCGGCGAGGTGGCCGAAGTCGAGGTTGGCCTCGATGAGGTCGGCCAGCGGCAGCGCGGCCGTCGCGTACGCCGTACCGCCGGCCCAGGGGGTGTGGAACACCGGGCGGGCGCCCGCGAGATCGCCGCACACGGTGATGCGCCGGTCGACCTGGACGATCGCGGTGTAGCTGCCGGGCCAGGCCGTCAGATGCCGGAGTGCGCCTCCGCGCGCGGCGAACAGGCCGACGCGCAGCTGCTCGTCCGTCGCCCCGCAGGTGCCGAGGACCGCGATCCGGGTCCGGGCGTCGGCCCGCACGACGCGCACCTCGTCGGACCGCCAGTCACCGACAGCCCACAGCGGATCGGGGTCTCCCCACAGGAGTTGGGAGCCGACCGGGTGCAGCGTCTCGCCGTCATGGCCGATCCGGCCGCCGTCCTCGGCGGCGTACGTGCCGGGGCCGCCGTACGCCCCCGCTCCCGATGTGCCGGGGCCACCGGGGCCGGTGGCCGCGGCGGTGCTGCTCCATCCCACCAACCACCGCATCGACGCCTCCACAGGCTGTGGACAACAGCTGCACCGTCCGAACGGTTCACATGCTGCCACGAAGAACGCGCCGCAGAGGGAGGTGACGCCGCGCAGGATCAGGCGAGTGCGCCTGTGCGAGCGCCCCCGCACCGACCAGGAGGACTGGGTGAACTCCCGCGCGTGGGGCGGCGATCACCGCGTGTACCCCCGCGCGTGCGACGCGAATGCGCCCCCGATACGCTCCCCCAGAACGCCCCAAGCGCCCTGGATTTCCATGGTGGGAGGCGTATTCGCCGACGGAACACAGGGTCGATTTTCAGCCAAATACCGCGTGTCGAAACGCCGTTCACACAGGTTCGCACACGCTCCGTCACGCTCGCGCCCTCGACACGGCGCGTCGGTCCGGGAGGCGGAGAACGCCCCCCGGACCGCTCCGCCGCCCGCGGGGATTGTGGCGGCGGTGTCCCCCAGCCCACTGGATCCAGTACAGCGGGCCGACCCACGCACCACCCATGGAAGCGCTCCCGAGGTGGCCGGAGTAGAGCGCACGGACGGGCGCACGGCCACACGTCGGGAGCACGCCGCAACCGTGCGTATGGGGACCCGTACTTCCGTACGGACCACAATCCCGCCAACCGGAAGAATGCCCCTTAACGCTTGGGATGCGGCGAACTACGCTGGGTTTTACGAATGCCGCATGGTTATGCCAGCGCGGCAGCCGTCTGTGTCGAGGGGTGGCGCAATGTCCAGGGAGCAACGCGGGCCGAACGAAAAACTCGGCGCCGTTCTCGCCCTCGCGGGAATCAGCAACGCGGGACTCGCGCGTCGCGTCAACGATCTTGGCGCACAACGCGGGTTGACGCTTCGCTACGACAAGACGTCGGTGGCGCGCTGGGTGTCGAAGGGCATGGTGCCGCAGGGCGCCGCGCCGCATCTGATCGCGGCCGCCATCGGCCAGAAGCTCGGCCGGCCCGTGCCGTTGCACGAGATCGGACTGGCGGACGCGGACCCCGCGCCCGAAGTGGGCCTGGCCTTCCCCAGGGACGTCGGCCAGGCCGTGCGCTCGGCGACCGAGCTGTACCGGCTCGACCTCGCGGGGCGCCGGGCGGGCTCGGGCGGCATCTGGCAGTCGCTGGCGGGTTCGTTCGCGGTGAGCGCGTACGCGACGCCCGCCTCGCGGTGGCTGATAACCCCGGCCGACAGTTCGGTGGCGCGCGAGGTCAACTCCGCCGAGGCCTCCGGCGCACCGCTCAAAGTCGGCCACAGTGACGTACGGAAACTGCGGGAGGCCGCCGAGGACGCCAGGCGCTGGGACTCCAAGTACGGCGGCGGCGACTGGCGTTCGTCCATGGTGCCGGAGTGCCTGCGGGTGGAGGCGGCTCCGCTGCTGCTCGGCGCGTACTCCGACGAGGTCGGCCGCGCCCTGTTCGGCGCCTCGGCGGAACTCACCCGGCTCGCGGGCTGGATCGCCTTCGACACCGGTCAGCAGGAGGCCGCCCAGCGCTACTACATCCAGGCGCTGCGCCTCGCGCGCGCGGCGGCCGACGTGCCCCTCGGGGGATACGTCCTGGCCTCCATGTCCCTCCAGGCGACCTACCGCGGCTTCGGCGACGAGGGCGTCGACCTCGCCCAGGCCGCCCTGGAGCGCAACCGCGGCCTGGCCACCGCCCGCACGATGAGTTTCTTCCGGCTCGTCGAGGCACGCGCCCACGCGCGCGCCGGTGACGCGCAGGCCGCCGGCGCCGCCCTCAAGGCGGCCGAGAGCTGGCTGGAGCGGGCCCGCGACGGCGACCACGACCCGACCTGGCTGGGTTTCTACTCCTACGACCGTTTCGCCGCCGACGCCGCCGAGTGCTACCGCGACCTGAAGGCACCACGCCAGGTGCGCCGCTTCACGGAGCAGGCGCTGTCGCAGCCGACGGAGGAGTTCGTGCGCTCGCACGGCCTGCGGCTCGTCGTGTCGGCGGTAGCCGAGCTGGAATCGGGCAATCTGGACGCCGCCTGCGCGCAGGGCGTGCGGGCGGTGGAGGTGGCCGGCCGGATCTCGTCCGCCCGCACCACCGAGTACGTCAAGGACCTCCTGCACCGCCTGGAGCCGTACGGCGACGAGCCGCGGGTGGTCGAGCTGCGTGAGCGGGCCCGGCCCCTGTTGATGACGCCGGCCTGAGCCGGCCGCGCCGGTGGCGCCTCACGGGTTTGAAGGCATTGTCAGTGGCGCAGTGCACTATCGAAGCCGGGAGGTGGTGCAGGTGCGGACGATCGGCTACGACTGCGACGTGCTGGTGATCGGAGGCGGGATCGTCGGCCTGTCGACGGCGCACGCGATCAGCCGTGCCGCGCCGGGCACCCGGGTGACCGTCCTGGAGAAGGAACCGGGCCCGGCCCGCCACCAGACCGGCCGCAACAGCGGCGTCATCCACAGCGGGATCTACTACCGCCCCGGCTCGCTCAAGGCGCGTTACGCGGTGCGGGGCTCCGCCGAGATGATCAAGTTCTGCGCGGAGTACGGCATCCCGCACGCCGTGACCGGCAAGCTGATCGTCGCGACGGACCGCGCGGAACTGCCGCGCCTGCACGCCCTGGCCCAGCGCGGCCGGGAGAACGGGATCGCGGTCCGCGAGCTGGGCCCCGCCCAGATCGCGGAGTACGAGCCGGAGGTCACCGGCCTGGCGGCGATCCACGTCGGCACGACCGGCACCTGCGACTTCACCGCGGTCGCCCGGCAGCTCGGCGAGGCCTCCGGCGCGGAGATCCGCTACGGCGCGCGGGTCGTCCGCATCGACCGCCGCCCCGACCTCGGTGTGGCGGTGCTCACCGCGCGCGGGGACGTCGTCCGCGGTCGCGTCCTGGTGAACTGCGCGGGGCTGCACTGCGACGGGATCGCCCGCCTGACCGGCGACGACCCAGAGGTCCGCATCGTCCCGTTCCGCGGCGAGTACTACGAGCTGGCCCGCCAGGGCCTGGTGCGCGGCCTGGTCTACCCGGTCCCCGACCCGGCCTTCCCGTTCCTCGGCGTGCATCTCACCCGCGGCCTGGACGGCAGCGTCCACGTGGGCCCCAACGCGGTCCCGGCCCTGGCCCGCGAGGGGTACGGCTGGGGGGTCGTCCGTCCGCGGGAGGCCGCGGCCACGGCGGCCTGGCCCGGCGCCTGGCGCCTGGCCCGCCGGCACTGGCGCCATGGCGTCGGGGAGCTGCACCGGTCGCTGTCCAAGCGCGCCTTCGTCGAGGAGGTTCGCCGCCTGCTGCCGGCGGTCGAGCCGCAGGACCTGGTCCGCGCGGTCCCCGGCGTCCGCGCCCAGGCCGTCCGCCGGGACGGCTCCCTGGTGGACGACTTCCTCATACGGCAGTCCCCGCGCGCGATCCACGTGCTCAACGCCCCCTCCCCCGCGGCGACCGCCTCCCTGCCGATCGGCCGGGAGGTGGCCCGCAGGGCACTGGCGGCCCTGCGGGCACCGGAGTCCCCGGGGACACAGGGACCGGGGACACAGGGACCGGTGTAGGCGGGCGGCGGCCCCACGGTGATCACGCCCCGTCCGTACGCACTCCGGCCGGCCCGGCCCACCCCCGCCGGCGCCCGTAAAATCGACCGCACTGTGTCTGATTCGCTGAGTACCCCAGAACCTCCCAGGCCCGCCCCCGGTGATCACCACTCCGGCGAGTCCGTCCGCCGTACCCGCGCCAAGGGGGAGCCGCGCTTCCCCGACGGTCCGAGGGCCGATCCCGCCGGGTCGCATTTCGAGCGGCGGATCAGGAGTTTCCAGCCGCGCCGCAGCCGGGTGACCGCGGGACAGGCCGACGCGCTCCAGCGGCTGTGGGCGAAGTGGGGCCTGGACATCGACGGCCACGAAGTCGACCTCGCCGACCTCTTCGGCAACGACCGTCCGGTCGTCCTGGAGATCGGCTTCGGCATGGGCGAGGCGACCGCCCAGATGGCCGCCGCCGACCCGGAGACGAACATCCTCGCCGTGGACGTCCACACACCCGGCCAGGGCAATCTCCTCAACCTGGCGAACCGGACCGGCCTGAGGAACGTCCGCGTGGCCAACGGCGACGCGATCATCCTGCTCCGCGAGATGCTCCCCCCGGACTCCCTCGACGGGCTGCGCGTCTACTTCCCCGACCCCTGGCCCAAGAAGCGTCATCACAAGCGGCGCCTCATCCAGCTGGAGTTCCTCGACCTTGCCGCGACCCGGCTGAGACCGGGCGCGCTCGTGCACTGCGCGACCGACTGGGAGCCGTACGCTCAGCAGATGCTCGAGGTGCTCACCGCGCACCCGGCCTTCGCCAACACCCGGGCCGACGGCGGCTTTTCGGCCCGCCCCGACTTCCGGCCGCTCACCCGTTTCGAGGGACAGGGGCTGGACAAGGGTCATGTGGTGAACGACCTGCTCTTCCGCCGCGTACAGCACGAGGGTCGCCCGGACCACTGACCAGCCGGAATTCCCCCCACCACCGTCCTCTCCCTCGTTAGGGTCGATGTCGTGGCCACCAGTTCCCCGTTCCCACCGCTTCCCCCGCATCCGCCGCAGCCCGGCGGCCCGGCCGAGGGCGGTGTGCTGCGGCACGCGCACTGGTGGCAGCACAAGTGGGTCCGTTACGGCGCGCTGATCACGCTGCTCGCCCTGTCGGGGCTGGTGATCCTCGCCCTGGTCCGTGAGCAGACGGGCACGGAGGGGTTCCTGGTGGGGCTGGGCCTCGCGGTGCTGCCCGTGCCGCTGCTCATAGCCGCGTTCCGCTGGCTCGACCGGGTGGAGCCCGGCCCCTGGCGGAACCTGGTCTTCACCTTCGCCTGGGGCGCGTGTGCGGCGGCGCTGATAGCGATCGTCGCGAACAGCTTCGCGGTCCGCTGGATAGCGACGGCGACGGCCGACCCCGCCCACGCCGACACCCTGGGCGCGACGGTCATCGCGCCCGTCGTCGAGGAGTCCGCCAAGGCGGCGGCCGTTCTCCTCGTGTTCCTGTTCCGCAGGCGGGACTTCACCGGGATCGTCGACGGCGTGGTGATAGCCGGGATCACCGCCACCGGCTTCGCGTTCACCGAGAACATCCTCTACCTCGGCAACGCCTTCGGCACCGACCAGCTCACCGGGGACGGCGGCATCGCCTCCGTCACCGTCGCGACGTTCTTCGTGCGCGTCGTCATGTCGCCGTTCGCGCACCCCCTGTTCACGGTCCTGACCGGCCTCGGCTTCGGCATCGCCGCGCTGTCCGGCGAGCGGCAGCGCGTGCGGCGCGTGGTGCTCCCCCTGTGCGGCCTGTTCCTCGCGATGCTCATGCACGCCCTGTGGAACGGCTCGGCGACCTTCGGCGAATGGGGCTTCTTCGCCGTGTACGGGGCCATCATGGTGCCCGCGTTCGGGGTGCTGACCTGGCTGGTGGTGTGGACGCGCCAGCGGGAGCTGGGCACCGTGCGCGACGAGTTGCCCGCGTACACGGCCGCCGGCTGGATCGGCCCGGCCGAGCCGTACGCCCTCGGCTCGATGCGGGCACGCAGGGTGGCCCGGCAGTACGCCCGCCGGCACCTGGGCAGGCCCGCGGCACGGGCGGTCGCCCAGTACGAGGCCTACGCCACCTCTCTCGCGTTCCTGCGGCACCGCGGGCGGCAGGGGCGGGGCGGCGCCGACTTCGTCGTACGGGAACGGGAGTTGCTGAACGAGTTGTGGCGGCGCAGGGAGGTGGCCCGGCCGGCGCTGGAGCACGCCTCCCGGCTGGCCGCACCCGCGCCGCTGCCGGTGTACGGGGTCTACGGCATGCACGGGGGGTACGGGTATCCGCCCGGGGCGGCGCATCCGCAGCCCGGGTACTACGGGTACCCCGGACACACCGCGTACGCCTCACCCCAGCCGCGGGCCGCCTACACCCCGTACTCCTCGCCGTACCCGCAGACCCCGTACCCGCAGACCCCGTACCCGCAGACTCCGTCCGCCCAGGCCCCGTACGCCCAGCCGCACCAGCCCTGAGCGACGCGCCGCGGCGTCGAGGACGGCGCAGGGGGCCGCCTCGTCCGCGGTCCAGCCGAAGACGTTGCCGGCCGGGGGCGAGCGGGAGGACCTCGGGGCCGGAGGAGCCGGGCTTGCCCAGAGAGGTCATGGGTGATGACAACACCCTGGCCGCCGGCGCGCGTTGCGCACCGGCGGCCAGGGTTGACGAACATCCGGGAAACATCCGGGCGTAGACCTCACCGACCCCCGTGACACTTCCCGGAAGACCTCAGGGGAACCCGGCGGGGCTCCCCTGGGAGGAATGTCAGGGGTTGAGCCCCTTGTCCCGCAGCCAGGCGGCCGGGTCGATGCCGGAGCCGCTGCCGCCCGCGTGGACCTCCATGTGGAGGTGGGCCCCGGTGACGTTGCCCGTGGCGCCGACGCGGCCGATGACGTCGCCGGTGGCGACCTTCTGGCCGATGCTGACGCCGATCGAGGACTGGTGGGCGTACCAGATCTCGGTGCCGTCATCGAGGGTGAGCACGGTCTTGTAGCCGTACGACCCGTCATACCCGGCGGCCGTGATGGTGCCGCTGTGCACGGCCTTGATCAGCGTGCCGGTGGGCGCGGCGAAGTCGAGGCCCGTGTGGTACCCGGAGGACCAGTAGGGGCCGGCCTGACCGAAGGTCGAGGTGATCGTGTACGAGGAGGTCGGCAGCGTGTACTGCTTGGCCAGCGCGGCGAGGCGCTCGGCCTCCGCCTTCTTGGCGGCTTCCTCGGCGGCCTTCTTCTTGGCGGCCTCGGCCTTGGCCGCGGCCTCCTTCTCGGCCTTGGCGACGGCGTCGGCGGCGGCCTTGGCGGCGGTGGCCTCGGCGGCTTCCTGGGCCTTGGTCTCGACCTGGGTCTGCTGCGACTCGACCTGCGCAATGATCCGGCTGCGCAGCGCCTCGCCGGCGTCGGCACCGCTGTCGGCACTCTCCTCGGCGACGGTCTCGGCGCCGAAGGTGCTGAGCGCGGGGGCCGCCGTCTCCTCGGGGGTGTCGTCGTCCGAGATGAGGGAACCCACCGAGGGCAGGTCCGGAAGGGAGATGGAGACCGGCGCCTTGCCGGTGTTGGCGCTGGCCATGCCGGCGCCGCCGACGGCGGCTATGACACCGACGCCGAGAACGGTGGAGCTGCGGGCGAGTCCGCCGCGCTGCTTGGCGACGCGGTGCTTGCCGCGCACCGGGCGAATGGAATCCTCAGTGGGGTTCCACTCCTCCCAGGGGCCCTCGTCGGTGCGGTACGTGCCGTAGCCGAAGGTCTGCTGGGCGGGCACGGTGGGGGCTTCTGGGACAGGCCGGTTGGACGCCACGCGGGCGTGCTCCTTTCCTTCCGTCGCCTACCGGGTTAGCTGACGGGTTCGGAGCGGGAAGGTCTCCTACGCGCGTATACCGGCCGTGACTGTACGGCGGCTTCCGCGCGATTCACCCCAAGTTGGTGGTTCCCCGGTTCCCTTGCGGGATTCGGCGCGTGCGCACGGAGCCGACTCTTGTGACGGCTGGGACGACCGCGCTGCGTTATCGAACGTTAATAGACTCGGGGGCGGGATTCCAAGCCGTTCCGCTTGATCAACAACATTTCTGGCCTGGACTTTCGACCCACGACCGGTGAAAAACGGGCGAGTTGACCACCGGCCGGACACCCCTCAGCAGTCACAAGGTTTTTGATGGTGACTCAGATGTGATGCGGAGGGCTCCGACGCGATCACGGAAGGTGACATCAGCGCCACCCCGAACACACCGAGGGCCGGAATCCCATGATCAGGATTCCGGCCCTCGGCCTTGAGTAGCGGGGACAGGATTTGAACCTGCGACCTCTGGGTTATGAGCCCAGCGAGCTACCGAGCTGCTCCACCCCGCGTCGGTGTGACACCAGTCTACGCCATGCGGGGGACGCTCAGAACCACGGTCGGACCCGGGGGTCCGCGCAGGGGGTCCGTCAGAGCAGATGACCGTTCGGCGCCTTGGCCTGCGCCTCGTACTCCGGAAGTACGACGACGTCCGCACCCGCGGCGGCGAGCAGGCCACTGCCGTCGGCGTCGGTGACGAAGGTGTCCGGCTCCCGCCAGGCGGTCACGACCCGGCGCGCGCCCGCGTCGAGGATGAGGCGGGCGCACGGGGCGGGCCTGGAGGAGCGCCGGGCGCAGGGTTCCAGGCTGCTGTAGACGGTCGCGCCGGCCAGCCGGGGGTCGGCGGGGCCGATCTTGGCGAGGGCCGCCTCCTCGGCGTGGACGACGGGATCGCCGGCCTCGCGGGAGTGGCCGCGCGCCAGCTCCGTGCCGTCGGCCGCCACCACGACCGCGCCGACGCTGAACGCGGTCCGCGACGGCGGGCAGGCGGCGGCCAGCTCGCAGGCCAGGGCGAGCCAGTGCCGGTCGGCGGCGGCGGGGAGCGGACCGGTACCGGGTGCGGTGGGCTCGTACGACATGAGGACCACGTCCTCGATGCGCCGGGTCCCGGTCAGGCGCAGGCGGCCACCCTGGTAGCCCCCGGGGCCGAAGAGCCGGGGCGCCTGCGGGTCGCCCACGAACAGCGGGGCCATGACGAGCTGGAGCTCGTCGGCGAGACCCGCCTTCAGGAGCTGGGTGTGGACCGTGCCGCCGCCCTCGACCATGAGGCGCCGTACGCCCCGCACGTCGTGGAGGTGTTCCAGGAGCCGGCGCCAGTCGAGGCCCGGGCCCAGCGGGACGACGCCGGCCGCGCCGCCGAGACCGAGGGCACGGGCACGGTCCGCGCCGGCGTCCGTCGTGTAGAGCACCTTGTCGCCGCCGGTGTGCCAGAACCGCGCCCCCGGGTCCAGCTCTCCGGTACCACTGACCGTCACCTTGAGGGGGTACTCCGGCTTCCCGGCGGCCACCCGGGCGGCACGGCGGACGGGCGAGTTGACCAGCAGGCGCGGGTTGTCGGCGCGGATCGTGCCGGCCCCGACCAGGATGGCGTCGACCGAGGCCCGCACCTCGTCGACCCGGTCGAAGTCGGCCGGGCCGGAGAGCAGCAGCCGGTCGGGGCCGGTGTCGTCGAGGTAGCCGTCGAGGGAGACGGCGGCGGACAGCAGGACGTACGGGTACGGCATCGGCGCGGGTCTCCCCTTGGTTCAAGTTTGAAACAAACCTACACTGGAGGCATGACGACCCGCTGGCTCACCCCCGAGGAGCAGCGCGCCTGGCGCGCGTACATCGCCGGATACCTCCTCCTGGAGGACGCGATCGACCGGCAGCTCCAGCAGGAGGCCGGCATGCCTCACGCCTACTACTCCATCCTCGCCAATCTCTCCGAGGCGCCGGAGCGGCGGCTGCGGATGACCGACCTGGCGGAGCGGCTGAAGATGACCCGCAGCAGGCTGACGTACGCGGTGACGCGGCTGGAGAAGGACGGGCTGGTGCGGCGCGAGGACTGCGAGTGGGACAAGCGCGGGAGCGTCACGGTCCTGACGGACGAGGGCATGGCGGTCCTGGAGAACGCGGCGCCCGGTCATGTGGACACCGTACGCACTCTGCTGTTCGACCGGCTGACGCCCGAGCAGGTGGGGCAGCTGGAGCAGATCTTCACGCAGGTCGCGCAGGGCTTGCAGGGGGACGGCGGCGAGGCCGCGCCCGAGGAGCTGCCCTGGCGTCGGCGCTCCTCGCCCTGCTCGGGGACGCCGTAGCCGGACCGCCGAACACCGGGCCGCCGGGCCGCTGTGAGCCGCGGCACAATTCCGTTGCTTCAAATTTAAAGCATGCGGTAGGGTCACCACCGTAGATCTGCTTCAAATCTGAAGCAGAAACCCGGACCCGGAGAACCCGCATGCTCGACACCCCCGCCGCCACCCAGCGTGCCCGCGTCCGGGTACCGCTGCGCTTCCACGACGGCTACTCGGTCGACGCCGAACTCGTCACCTTCCACGGGCTCGCCGACGGCCAGGAGCACGTCGCCGTCGTCCTCGGCAGGCCCGGCCCCGTCCCGCTCGTCCGGCTGCACTCCGAGTGCCTGACCGGCGACGTCTTCGGCTCCGCCCGCTGCGACTGCGGCCCGCAGCTGCGCGAGGCGGTCGAGCGCATCGCCGAGCACGGCGGGGTCCTGCTCTACCTGCGCCAGGAGGGCCGCGGCATCGGCCTCTACAACAAACTCGACGCCTACGCCCTCCAGGACCAGGGCCTCGACACCTACGAGGCGAACGCCGCCCTCGGGCTGCCGGAGGACGCCCGGGACTACACCGCCGCCGCCCAGATGCTGCGTGCCCTCGGCATCACGGAACTCGACCTGCTGTCCAACAACCCCGACAAGGCCGAGCAGCTCCGCGGGCTGGGCATCGGCGTCCAGGAGCGCGTGCCCACCGGCGTCTTCACCACCCCGCACAACGTGCGCTACCTGCGCGCCAAGGTCCTCACGACGCAGCACACTCTGCCGCTGGCCGACCTGGCCGACCTGACCGAACGGACGGAACTGACCGAACTGACGGGGCTGACCGAGGTCACCGCTCTCACCGAACTCAACGTGAGCTGAGGCCGAACGGCCCGTCCAGCGCCGCCCACTGGAGCAGCATGATGGTCTTCGCGTCGGCGATCGCGCCCGTGCGGATCAGGGCGAGCGCGTCGGTGAAGGGCAGCTCCACGACGGTGATGTCCTCCCCCTCCTCGGCGACGCCGGCCGTCCGGGCGCCGGGTGCCGAGCCGTCGTAGGGGGCGGCGAAGAAGCTCAGGCGTTCGGTGACCGAGCCGGGGCTCATGAAGGCGTCGAAGACGTGCTCGACCTCGTGGACCGTGCGCCCGGTCTCCTCCACGGCCTCGCGGCGGATCGCCTCGCGCGGGTCGTCGCCGTCCAGCAGTCCGGCCGCGGTCTCCAGCAGCATGCCGTCGGGGTGGCCGTTGACGTAGGCGGGCAGCCGGAACTGACGGGTCAGCAGGACCGTACGCCGGTGGGGGTCGTAGAGCAGGATGGTGGCGCCGTCACCGCGGTCGTAGGTCTCGCGCCGCTCGCGGCTCCAGTGGCCGTCGCCGTGCTGGTAGTCGAAGGTGGTGCGGCGCAGCACGGACCAGTCGCAGGCGAGCACCTCGACGTCGACGACACGCACGCGCGCGTTGCCCGTCAGGTCGCGGCCCGCGCGGTCGAGTCCGGTACGGCCGCGGGGGTCGGGGACGTCGATACCGGGACGGCCACCACGGTCGGGGACGCCGGTGCCGGGACGGCCACCACGGTCGGGGACGCCGGTGCCGGGACGGCCGGCCGGGGCGGTCATCGGGTGCCGCCGGGGGCCGGTACGTCGGCGAGGTCGGTGTAGACGTCCTTGCCGCGCGCGTGGGCCCGGTCCACCATCCGGTCCGCGCCCTGCGAGGGGCCGCCGATGCGCAGGACGGCGTCGCACCGGTCGAGGAGGCGTTCGGCGACGGGGTGGAAGAGTTCCTCGAAGAGCGGGTCGCCGGGGCCGGTGCTGCCCGCCGTCTCCAGCAGGGGCAGCGCCAGTGCCTCGCCGGTGACCGGCAGGTGCCCGGCGCGGTACAGGGCGAGGGCGGTCTCGTTCATGGCCCGCACGTTCACGGCGAGCTTTGCTGGGTCGTCACCGGTACCCGAGCGGTACGGGCCGGCGACGAGGATCATCGTGGTCGGGGAGCTGCTTCTTTTACACATCTG